>JBNGDZ010000246.1:0-7155 GCA_049975765.1 Armatimonadota bacterium | reverse complement strand
ATCTTCATGGGCAGCGCGGTGCGCACCTCGCCCGACGAGACGCGCATCGAGCGCCTACTGCGCGACATGGCCATCGACTGGGCGCAGGAGCATGACGTGCAGCTGCCCGAGGAGGAGCCCGGCAGGCTCGCCCTGGAGGTCATGGCCGAGCGTGTCCCCTCCCACCTCGAGCGCTGTCGGCGCCTCCGCCCCCTGGTGGAGGAGCGGCGGCCCAGCGAGGCGCACACCCGGCTGGGTCGGATGATCTCCGAGGGCTACTTCCCGGCCATCTTCACCACCGACCCCACGAACCTGCTCCAGCGCGCGCTGCGCAACCAGCACATGGAGCCGGAGAAGGACTATCATCTGCTGGTCGCGGGCCGGGACGAGCCGGACGAGATCGAGCTGGCCATCTCCGGCTCTACTCGCGTGGCGGTGGTCAAGTGCGCCGGCTCGATGACCGACGAGTTCCTGCCGCTGGCTCAGGCGGAGGTGGATGACGCCATCGAGGCCCTCGGGCCGGTGATCGAGTCCGCCTTCAGGACCCTGGCGCTGTTCGTCGGTTACACCGAGCGGGACCGGGCCTTCATCCGATTCGTGCCCCGTGATGGTGATCGGGTCTTCTGGATCAACCGCATCATCCCCATGGATGATGAGGAGCTCTTCCAGGAGCTGAAGATGGAGAGCCCCGCCAGCGTGGAGTACCATCGACTGCAGCCCGAGGTCACCGAGATGCTGGCCGCCCGCGCCTCGGCCCGCCACCTGGTGTGCCGGGAGCCCGGCGAGCCGAGCAGCTTCTTCAGCGAGCTGGAGGACCGCGTGCGGCGCCACCGCCGGAGCACCCGCAGGGCCAGGAAGTCCGGCCCTACACTCAGCGTGCTCGCCGGCGGGCCCTACCGCTTCCTGGATCACTACCGGGTGGAGGACTCCGAGCTGTTCTTCGGCCGCGAGCAGGAGACTGAGGACGTCATCGAGATGATTCGAGAGCACAGACTCAGCGTGCTCTTCGGAGCCATGGGCCGGGGCAAGACGTCCCTGCTGTGCGCCGGGGTGATGGCACGGATGCTCGACGAGGCTGATGAGGCCGATGAGGATCACGGCACCCCCTGGCTGCCCGTCTACGTCCGATGCGGCGACGACCCGCTGGAGGCCGCACGCGAGGCGGTCCCGGACACCCTTCGCGAGCAGGACATCGCTGAGGTCGAGCCCGACCGCAAGACTCTGCACGAGCTGCTGACCGAGGCGGCGGAGGTCTCGGGGCGGCCCGTGGTGCTCATCATCGACCAGTTCGAGGAGTACTTCGTCAAGACCGGCGACCGCCTGCAGCAGGAGTTCGCCGAGCAGCTCTCCGAGGCCCTGCAGCAGTCCGGAGACGAGGTCCGAGTGCTTCTGAGCATACGAGAGGACTACTTCGGCCGGCTCTACGACCTGCGGGAGCACTTCCCCACCATTCTCCACAACGTCTACCGCCTGCGCAAGCTCAGCCCCCGGCAGGCCAAGGTCGCGGCCGTGAAGGCCGGCTCAAACTTCCGGCTCACCGTGGAGGAGGAGCTGGTCGATCGCGTCCTGGAGGACCTCTGCCACGACGGCGGGTGCGAGCCCACCGAGCTGCAGATTGTCATGGACCGGCTCTACCAGTCCCTGTCCCCGGGCCAGCACGTCATCGGCGCTCACGCCTACGAGCAGCTCGAGGGGGCTGAGCGCATTCTGCGCGACTACCTCGAGCACGCCCTGCACCAGCTTCCTGCATGGGAACGGCGACTGGTGCGCAACATCCTCAAGCAGATGGTGGCGTCCTCGGAGCTGAAGGCCGTGCGGAGCGTGGAACGCATCGCCGCCGAGGTCGGCCAGAGCGAGGAGAACGTGGAGCGCATCCTGGCGCGGTTGGAGGACCTGCGACTGGTCCGGAGGGTGGGAAGGCCCGACAACCGCCAGTACGAGGTCGTGCACGAGTACATGGCCCGGACGATCGACGAGTGGATGACCGAGCGCCAGATCGAGGTGAAGGACGTCCAGGACCTGCTCACGCGCGAGCTGGGCAACTACCAGAAGTTCGGCCTCCTGATGCAGGAGGGGGCGCTGCGGCTGATCGGCGCTCATCGTAATGAGCTGACCATCTCTCCCGAGGAGATGGCGCTGATCGTGCGCAGCGCGGTGCGTCGGGAGCACGCCGTCGGCTACTGGCTGGGGCGCATCGACGAGTTGGAGGAGCTGCTGGAGCCCACGCTCAAGGACATGCTCCGTGATGAGGAGGCGCATGTGCGCAAGGCCGCCCTGCGGGCCCTGGGCCCACACGTCTCTCGCGCCTACCTCCAGGAGCTCGTGGCCCTGCTCGACGATGAACAGGAGGAGATCAGAGAGCTGGCCGAGGAGTACCTGCGTGGTCTGGATCGGGAGCTGGTGCACCTCCTGGGGCGGGGCAGCGAGAATGAGCAGCGCCTCGCCGCCTATGCCCTGGGGCGCATTGAGAGCCGCCGGGCGCTCCGGCCCCTGGCCCAGGCTCTGCGGGACGACGACGAGCAGATGCGCGACGAGGTGGCCGAGGCGCTGATGGAGATGGACGCCGAGTCCACCACCCGCATCCTCCTACGGCGCCTGCGGGAGAGCCCCGACGCGCCCTGGGCGGTGGCCTACGCGCTCGGCCGAGTGGCTCAGGACCCTCGGGCCGTGGAGGAGATCCGCACCGCCCGCCGCAGTCAGCCGCGGTCGGCGCAGATCGCATTTGCCCTGGCCATGGCGCATGCCCAGCGGCGGGAGTTCGGTCCGGCCCTGGAGCTGCTCGACGAGGCCGACGACCTGACCGCCACTCAGACCGGACACGAGACGATCCGCGAGATGCGGCAGGAGGTCCTGGAGCAGCAGGAGCGGGCGCAGCAGTTCGAGGAGTGGACCACATTCCACGCCAACATGGCGCGCACCGGGCGCGCCACCGACGAGGTCAGGCCCCCGCTGCGGGTCCGCTGGCGCTTCCAGACGCGCGGGCCGGTGGTGGGTGGACCTGCGGTCGCCCGCGGGCTGGTCTGCGTCGGCTCCCGCGACAGCTACGTCTACGCCCTGGACAGCACCTCCGGCCAGCTCCGCTGGGAGACGAGGACCGAGGACCGCGTTGAGTCCACTCCGGCGCTGGCGGCAGACGCGTTCTTCGTCAGCTCGCGGGACGGCCGGATCTACTGCCTGGACGCCAACGAGGGCAACGTCTCCTGGCACTTCGACACCGGCGCGCCGAGCCGCTCCTCGCCGGCGATGCACGCCGGCGCCGTGATCGCCGGCAACCAGGAGGGACGGCTGGTGGCGCTTGACGCCGGCAGCGGCCGGCTGCGCTGGGACTTCAGGGCGGAAGATGAGATCTCCGCCGCGCCGATGGTCGTGGAGGGCCGCGCCATCGTCGGCTCCTGGGATGGGAGTCTCTACTGCCTCGGCGCGGACGACGGCGAGCAGATGTGGGAGTACGAAGCCGGAGAGCCCATCGCGGCCGCCGCCAGCAGCGCCGATGGTGTGGTCTACTTCGGCTCCGACGACCAGGCCCTGCACGCGGTGCGAGTGTCGGACCGCGAGAGTCTGTGGCGCACCGAGGTGGACGGCCGGGTGCGCTGCTGCCCGGCGCTGTCGGAAAAGCTGGCGGTGTTCGGCTGCATGGACGGGAAGATCTACGCCGTCAGCCGGGAGGATGGCGCGCTGGTCTGGCAGTTCGAGACCGAGGACGAGGTCCTGGCCTCGCCGGCCATCGCCGGGGGCGTCCTCTTTGCCGGCTCCAAGGACGGGGCGCTGTATGCGCTCTCACTCCCGACAGGCGAGGAGCTGTGGCGCTACTCCACATCCTACGCCGTCTACTCCTCCCCGGCCACCGCCGAGCAGATGGTCGTGCTGGGGATGCAGTACTACGACGTGGTGGCCTTCGTGGGCCAGGAGTTCGCGTCGGGGGCGCTGACATGAGCCGCCCTGCAGCGGTACTGCTCGCCCTGTGCACCGCCCTGCTGGGTGGCTGCAGCACAGCGGACCGGATGCGCCGCGAGTTCGTGGCCATGCGCTACATGCAGCAGGCGCAACGGCACCTTCTGGAGCTGCCCCGCCACACCACCCGCGCCGAGCAAGAGCTGGATCGGGCGCTGGCGCTGATGCCCCAGGAGGAGGAGCTGCGGTCCCGAGCCGCACACCTCTACCTCAGCGCCCGTGCCTGGCGAAAGGCCGTCCGCCTCCTGCAGGACCAGGAGGACCCAAGCCGTCTCGACCGCATCGCCCTGGGCCAGGCCCTCATGCAGGCCGGGGAGCGCGAGCGCGGCGCGTCCATCTGCCTGCAGGTCATCGAGGAGGCCCACCGGCTCTACAGAGCCGGCCAGATCAGCCGCGACGATTATGCCGGCCTGCTCAACAACGCGGGCTACGTATTGGCCGATGCCTCGGCCGAGCTCGACGAGGCCCACGAGGCGGTGGCGCTGGCAACGAAGGCCGCCCCACTGGAGGCCAGCTTCGTGGACAGCCTCGGGTGGGCTTTGCTGCGCAAGGGCGAGCACCGGGACGCCGCATTCTACCTGGAGCGGGCACGCCGCCTCAGCCCCGGAGAGAACCCGGAAATACTCTATCACGTGGGCGTGGCCTACGCCCGCGTGGGCCGCTACGGCGATGCTGAGAGTGCCCTACGCCGGGCGGCCCGCCTCGATCCGGACTTCGAGGCGGTCAAGCGGGAGCTGGAGCGCCTGGGGCGAATCCTCCCCCGTCCGGTGCTGGCGGGCAGTCAGGCCCCTGCCACCGAGGAGCTGACCGTCCCGGCATCGCCGGCCGGACACCCCTGACAGGAGTCGAGTGCCATGAGCATCGCAGACAAGATCGCCCAGCGAGTCAAGCAGATCAGCCCTTCAGCCACCATGGCGATGAAGCTGAAGGCCGAGGAGTTGAAGGCGCAGGGCAGGGATGTGCTGTCCTTCGCGGTCGGTGAGCCCGACTTCCCGACACCCGAGAACATCATCGAGGCGGCCAAGCGCGCCATGGACGAGGGCCACACCAAGTACACTGCCGCCTCCGGGACCCAGGAGGTCAAGCAGGCCATCGTGCGGGCCGCGGAGCGGGACCTGGGGCTGGAGTACGACACCCCCCAGGTGCTGGTCTCCAACGGCGCCAAGCACTCGCTGATGAACCTGGCGATGACCCTGGTTGACCCCGGCGATGAGGTGATCGTCTTCTCGCCCTACTGGGTGACCTACCCGGATCAGATCAGGGTGGCCGGCGGGAGGCCGGTGGTGGTTGAGACGCGCGGCGAAGGCGACTTCCAGCCGGACCTGGACGAGGTGCGCCGGGCCCTCTCATCCAGCACCGTCGCCATCCTCCTCAACAGCCCCTGCAACCCGTCCGGGGCCGTCTACAGCCGGGAGGTCATGGAGGGCCTGGCGGAGATCGCCCTCGAGCACGATCTGCTGATCATCTCCGACGAGATCTACAAGCACATCATCTTCGACGACAACCGGCACATCAGCCCGGCCATGCTCGGCGAGGACGTCAAGCAGCGCACCATCATCGTGGATGGCGTCGCCAAGAGCTACTCGATGACCGGGTGGCGGATCGGGTGGATCCTGGGCCCCGAGGAGGTCGTGAAGCGGGCCGGGGCCCTGCAGGGCCAGTCCACCTCGTGCCCCAACACCATCGCCCAGCAGGCGACCATCGAGGCCCTCACAGGGCCGCAGGAGTCCGTGAGCGAGATGTGCGGGCAGTTCCAGCGCCGTCGCGACTTCGTCGTGGAGCGCCTCTCGCAGATGCCGGATGTTACGGTCGCGACGCCGCGCGGGACCTTCTATGCCTTCCCGAACATGTCAGGATACTACGGCCGAAAGCTGCGCGGGCGGGCGATCGAGGACTCTGTGGGCATGGCCGAGTACCTGCTGGAGGAGGGCCTCATCAGCCTGGTGCCCGGCGCGGCCTTCGGCGCCGACGATTACATTCGCATCAGCTTCGCCGCGAGCATGGAGGAGCTGGAGGTGGGGCTGGCCCGCTGGGCGGAGGCCCTGAGCTGATCAGGCGTCAATGAGAGCACCATCCCGGAGCGGAGGCACCCCCTCCGCTCCATGCAGTGCAGTCAGGAGGCCACAGCGTGCATCGGATCACACTCATCCCCGGAGACGGGACCGGGCCTGAGATCGTGGAGGCCATGCGCCGGTGCGTCGAGGCCACCGGCATCGACGTGCAGTGGGATGTGCGCAACGCGGGCATGACGGTGCTGGAGGACGAGGGCACGCCGCTGCCCGAGAGCGTCCTGGAGTCGATCCGCGAGAACCGTGTGGCCATCAAGGGCCCTATCACCACCCCCGTCGGTCACGGCTTCCGGAGCGTGAACGTGGCCATGCGCAAGCTGCTCGACCTCTACGCCTGCCTGCGGCCCAGCAAGTACTACCAGGGCGTGAAGTCGCGCTACCCTGAGGCCGACCTTGTAGTGGTGCGCGAAAACACCGAGGACGTCTACGCCGGCATCGAGTTCGAGCGCGGCACCGATGCCTGCGCCGAGATCATCGCCCAGATCGAGCGCCTCAGCGGGGAGGCCATCCGCCCGGACTCGGGCATCTCCATCAAGCCCATCTCCGAGAGCGCCTCCGAGCGCATCGTGCGCTTCGCCTTCAACTACGCCATCGAGAAGGGACGAAGCAAGGTCACCGCGGTCCACAAGGCCAACATTCAGAAGTTCTCCGACGGCCTTTTCCTGCAGACGGCCCGGCGGGTGGCCGAGGAGTACGCCGACAGCGGCATCGAGTTTGAGGACCGCATCGTGGATAACATGGCCATGCAGCTCGTGCAGAAGCCTGAACTCTACGACGTGCTGGTCTGCCCCAACCTCTACGGCGACATCATCAGCGACCTCTGCTGCGGGCTGGTGGGCGGGCTGGGGGTGGCGCCGGGCGCGAACATCGGCGAGGAGAGCGCGGTCTTCGAGCCCACGCACGGCTCAGCGCCCAAGTACGCCGGCCAGAACAGGGTCAACCCCACGGCCACCATCCTCTCGGCGGTGATGATGCTGCACCACATTGAGGAGCACCAGGCCGCCGACCGGCTGGAGCGAGCGGTGGCCGATGTCATCGCGGAGGGCGAGCAGGTGACCTACGATCTCAAGCCCACGCGCGACGACCCCACGGCGGTCGGCACCTCGCAGATGGCCGACGCCATCATCGCCGCCATGCGGTAGGCGCGGCGCCGATC
>JBNGDZ010000245.1:1433-7156 GCA_049975765.1 Armatimonadota bacterium | reverse complement strand
GTCGAGTGGGCCCTGGACGAGGCGCCGACCACCTTCCGTCTCTGTGCTCGCGATCCCGCCCGCGACGTCGTGCTCGACGGCCGCCGTCCCCACCACACCACCGACAGCCAGGGGACCGAGGCTATCGACCTCGAGACCGGCGATCGTCGAGACTCCACGAAGGAGGATCTCCGGCGAGGCCTGCTCTTCGCCGATGCCCTCGATATGGTCGAGATCGTCAACATCATGGTCGCGGCTGGGGACGTCCCTTCACCGGTGCGCACCGTCCACCACTTCGCCCTTGCGTTCCGTCAGACCAGCAAGCACGTCCGTAGCGGGATCCTGAACGCCGACGAGGTGCCCTTCATCCTGGATCTGGCCAGGGTGGCCGCCGGAGGCGAGGTGGATAAGTTCCGCCCCATCTTCTCTGTGGTCGACTGCACCGTCTCGCCTCTCATGCACGACGGACCGATGACCGAGGCGTGCATCGAGCTGGCCAAGCTTCGCGTGCCGATCATGGTCTATCCCATGCCGCTGGCAGGGGGCACCGCTCCGGTGACCCGGGCGGGCACCGTTCTCCTTCACAACGTCGAGTTCCTCAGCGGCCTGGTGCTGTTCCAGGCCGTCAATCCGGGCACCCCCATCATCTACGGGACCGGCGCCTCGCAGCTGGACATGCAGACCGGCGCCTACGGCAGCAGCGCCGACAGCCACGGATTGAAGCTAGCGCTCTGCGACGTGGCGCGCTTCTACCGACTGCCGGTCAACCTCTTCGGACTGTCCACGGCATCTCAGGCTCTGGACGCCCAGTACGGTCACGAGGCGACCGCCTCCGCCCTGCTGGCCAGACTGGCCGGCGCCGACGAGATCTACAGTATCGGGCTGCTCGGAAACGCCCAGGTCCTGTCGCTGGAGAAGATGGTGCTGGACAACCATCTCGCTCACCAGATCGAGGCCATGGTTGCCCCGCTCGCCTTCGATGAGGAACACCTCCAGGCAGACCTGATCGAGCGGGTAGGTATCGGCGGACACTACTTGAGCCAACCCGAGACACGCACGTTCACCCAGCAGGAGTATGTACCGGGGTGGCCACCATCGGACAGCACCGTGCGGGAGATTGTCCGTGCAGAGGCATTGGACATCCTCCAGAACCATCGCCCCTTGCCGCTGCCGACCGGCGCCGAGGAAAGGATCAAGGCCATCCTGGCAGAGGCGGACCGGGCACTGGCCGGCTAGAGGGAGATCCATGGCTTCTGAAACACCCGACATCATCCCCTTCGCATCGCCCTTCACAGGAGAGCTGCTGTCGTCCGCGCAGCTGGAGACGCTGCAGGAAGGCACCCTCCGCCTCCTCGACGAGGTAGGCGTCCACATTCCATCCCGTCAGGCCCTGACCATCTTCGCCGATCACGAAGCATCGGTGGATTGGGATCGGCAAATCGTCCGCATACCCCCGCACCTGGTCCGGAAGGCGATGTCCACCGCGCCCCGCTCCTTCGTCCTGGGAGGACGCGACGAGCGTTTCGACCTCACCCTGGATGGGAGCTGCTCCTACCTCTGCACCGACGGCACCGGTGTGCACGTCGTTGATCTCGAGACTCGCGAGATGCGTCCCTCACGCAAGGAGGACGTGGCGATGACGGCCCGGGTGTGCGACGCTTTGCCGATGGTCAGCTTCTTCTGGCCTCCGGTCAGCGCCCAGGACTGCGGGTCCACCGCACCACTCCACCAGTGTCACGCTGCGCTGACGAATACGCTCAAGCACGTGCGGGGTGGCATGACGGTCCCGCCAGGGCTGGCGGCCTACGCCGTGGAGATGGCGACCGTGGTGGCGGGCAGCGCACTGGAGCGGCGGCGGCGGCCGCCCATCTGCGCCAATATCTGCACCATCGCCCCGCTGGCCCACGATCGGGATGGCATCGAGACCGCGCTCGTCTACGCCGAGGCGGGCATTCCGACCAGCTTCATGGCCATGCCGACGATGGGCTCGACGGCGCCGGCCACCCCGTTGGGAGCACTCGTGGTCGGTGATGCCGAGGTCGTCAGCGGCATGGTGCTCCTCCAGCTGGCGCACCCCGGCGCGCCCGTCTTCCACTCCATCATTACCTCGCTGATGCATCCGCGCACCGGCGGCTACATCGGCGAGGTCTCCGCCCCCGTGACGATGATGGCCGTCCAGCTGGCCCACGCCTGGGGCGTGCCGAGCCTCGGCGGAGGCAGCACGAGCACCGATTCGCCCATCATCGACTGGCACGCCGGCGGCGACGCAGGCCGCGGCACCACCCTCATTCCCTTGATCAGCGGGGAAATCTGTGGTTACATGGGGCTGACAGACGGCTCGATGGTCCTCTACCCCGAGAAGATCATCCTCGACCACGAGCTCTGTCAGATTGCCTACGAGAAGCTGGGTGGATTCGAGTTCGACGAGGCTGACATGGCCCTGAACGTCATCCGGGACGTTGGTCCCCGCGGCCATTTCCTGGCGCAGGAGCATACCCGCCGGCGCATCCGCGATTTCCGGTTGTCGTCGGTACTGCACCGCCGTGACTCGGATGGCGGCGCGCACGATCCCGCCCAGATGGCGCTGGCGGAGTTCAAACGGATCTACCAGACGCACCGCCCCCAGCCGCTGCCACCTCGCGTCCAGAGCGAGCTCGATCGTGTACTCGCGGCAGCCGAGCGAGAGGGAGCACAGACCCAAGGAGATGCACATGAACCATAGCGAAACCCCACCGTTGGAGCCCATCGAGCCCAAGTACCGGGTGCGTATCCTGACCGACCAGCAGTTGAAGAGGCTCAAGTCGGCCACGCTCCACATTCTCCAGGAGGTCGGCATTCGGTGTCCGTCGGATAGGGCACTGCGCATCTACGCGGAGCACGGCGCGCAGGTGGACCAGGAGAGCCAGATCGTCAGGCTACCCTCCGATGTGGTGTTGGATGCCATCTCGCACGCCCCCCGCTTCTACACCATGGGCGCGCGTCTGCCGGAGTTCGACCTGCGCCTCGATGGATCGGCCTTCTACTGCGCCACCGACGGGTGCGGTGTGGAGACGGTCGACTTCAAGACCCGCCAGCGCCGCGCTTCGGTTAAGGCCGACGTGGCAGAGATGGCCCGGGTGGCGGACTATCTGTCCTCCATCGGGTTCTACTGGCCCGTCGTAAGCGCGCAAGATCATCCCTCCGCGGCGCCGCTGCACGAGTTGGACGCTTCGTTCAACAACACGGTCAAGCACGTGCAAACGGAGACGGTGATGGACGAGACGATGGCCCGCTACGCGGTCGAGATGGCCACCGTCATCGCCGGGGACGCGGAGACGCTGCGGGAGCGTCCGCCCCTCTCATCCCTGGTATGCACCATCGCGCCCCTGGCGCAGGACAAGGGGGGCATGGAGTCGGCCCTGGTCTTCGCCGAGGCGGGCCTGCCCGTTGGGTTCATGTCGATGGCCAACACCGGTTCGACTGCCCCGGCCACGCTCGCTGGCACGGTCGCGGCGGCCGACGCCGAGATCGTCGCCGCCCTGACCCTGGTTCAGCTGGCCTATCCTGGCGCCCCCGTCTACCATTCCCTCATGCCCGGGATCATGCACCCCCGCACCGGCGCCTACCTGGGTACCGCATGGGAGGGAGAGCTGCTGTACGCGGTCGGTGTGGAGCTGGCCCACGCCTGGGGTGTCCCCACCCTCGCGGGCGTCTTCGGCACCGATGCGCAGGTGCCGGGCTGGCAGCAGGCAGCGGAGTCTGGCTCATCCCTGCTCCTGTGTGCCCTCTGCGGGGCGGACACCGGTAGCGGATTGGGGCTGCTGGAGTCGTGTACGCTTCTCTACCCCGAGGCAGTTGTCCTCGACACCGACATCTACCACCGGGTCCGCATCGACGTCGCGGGACTGGACACCAGTTCGGAGGCGCTGGCGCTGGACGTGATCAAGGACGTGGGGCCGCGAGGGCACTTCCTCCGCGAGAGTCATACTCGGGACCACGTGCGGCAGCGGGAGTTCTCCGATCTGGTGGATCAGCCTCAACCTGATGGCTCCTACCGGGATCCCATCGAGGTGGCTCGCGAGAAGACCGCCCGAATCCTGGAGGATCATCAGCCGCAGCCCCTGGAAGAGGCGCAGCGGGCGGAGATGGAGCGCATCCTGGGTGCGGCCGAGGGCGAACTGGGCAACACGTAGGCATCTGCCCATCGCCTTTTCGCAATTGCAGTCCGTTCCGGGGCACACCGGCAGGGGACGACTAGTCCTGGCGTGGAGGCCACTGGCCTCGACGATCGAGGAGGCTTGACTCGCCGACTACATCGGGCTCACACGATCTCCGGAACCGGAGCTGGCGGATGGGTGGATAGGAACTAGCGAGCAAAGGAAACGCGATGAAGTACAGCGAAACTCCTGAACTGCGCGCGATCACGCCCAGCTATCAGGTACGGATGCTCAGCGATGAGCAGTTGATGCAATTCAAGTCGGCCACACTCACGATTCTGGATGAGGTGGGCATACACTGCCCCTCAGAGAAGGCGCTTGGCATCTACGCCGAGCACGGAGCCGAGGTCGATTTCAGCAGCCAGATTGTCAAGCTCCCGCCTGACGTGGTGACGGAGGCTATGTCCCACGCGCCGCGCTGTTACACCATGGGCGCGCGCCATCGGGACTTCGACCTCAAGCTTGACGGGAGCTCCACGTACTGCGCCACAGACGGCTGCGGGACGGAGACCATTGATTTCGTGACCCGTGAGCGGCGCGCGTCGGTGAAGGATGACGTGGCCAAGATGGCCCGGGTGACAGACTATCTGTCCTCCATGGCCTTCTACTGGCCCATGGTCAGCGCCCAGGACTATGCAGCCGCCGCGCCGCTCCACGAAATCGACGCGTCGTTCGCCAACACCGTCAAGCACGTACAGACGGAGACCCTCATGGGGGAGACACCGGCGCGCTACGGCGTCGAGATGGCACGCGTGATGGCCGGGGACGAGGAGGCGATGCGCCAACGCCCGCCCCTGTCGTCCCTCGTGTGCACCATCGCCCCCCTGGCCCAGGACAAGGGCGGGATCGAATCCGCCCTGGTCTTCGCCGAGGCTGGCCTGCCCGTGGGCTTCATGTCGATGGCGACGGCGGGCTCCACCGCGCCTGCCACGACCGCCGGGACGATGGCCGTCGCCGACGCCGAGATGGTGTCCGCCATGGTCCTGATGCAGATGGCCTATCCCGGCGCGCCGGTGTACCACTCGATGATGCCCGGCATCATGCACCCCCGCACGGGCCATTTCCTGGGCGGCGGCGGAGAGGCTGGGCTGTTCTACCCTCTGGGGGTAGAGTTGGCGCACATGTGGGGCGTGCCGACCCTGGCCGGCATAGGGACGGAAGCTCCGGCGCTGGGGTGGGAATCGGGCATGGGGGTGGCGGCCAACATACTCCTCTGCGCACTCTGTGGCGCCGACACGGCCAGTGGACTGGGCCTTCGAGAGACGTGCACGCTTCTGTACCCCGAGGCGCTCGTCCTGGACGCGGAGAGCTTTGAGGTAGCGCACCTCTACGCTCGCAGCTTGAATGTCGGCCCCGAGGATTTCGCACTGGGTGTCGTCAAGACGGTCGGACCGCGGGGGCACTATCTGGCCCAGGGCCACACGCGTCAACAGATGCGTGAGTGGAAGCTCTCAGAGCTGGTGGATCAGCCCGACGGGGAGGGCGGATACCGGGACCCAATCGAGGTGGCGCGCGAGAAGACCGCGTGGATACTGGAAAATCACCACC
>JBNGDZ010000245.1:0-1423 GCA_049975765.1 Armatimonadota bacterium | reverse complement strand
AAAGGCGCAGGCAGCCGAGCTGAGACGGATCCTGGCGGCCGCCGAGCGTGAGCTGGGAGAGGAGGCATGAGGACACAGCTAAACGTGCTCTCGCCGGAAGAGCGCGCCCGCATCCACGAGCGCACCCTCGACATCCTGGCCGGGACCGGTGTGCGGGTGGACACAGCCCGGGGCCGACAGATCCTGAGGGATGTAAGGGCCGAGGTGAACGAGGAGACTCGTATCGTCCGCTTCCCTCGTTCTCTCGTCGAGGAGGCGCTGGAGCTGGCGCCCCGGCGCTTCAGCCTGGGAGCGCGCCGTCCCGGGTGGGACCTGGAGATGAACGGAGAGGATTGTGCCCTCCTCGTCGACGGAGAGGCCCTGTTCACCGTCGACCGCCAGACGAACGAGCGCCGCGCGGGCACGGTCGAGGATTGGCGGAACGCGACCTGCCTCATCGATGCCCTTGACGAGGTGGGGGCCTACTGGCACATGATCGAGGAGAGCGACCGCCCCGACACGCCAGGCGACTTCGTGGCATACCTGCGGGAGCTGTTTGGCACTTTTTCTAAGCACGTGCAGGATCCCATCGCAGAGGCCGCGAAAGCGCCCTGGCTTCTGGAGGTGCTCCAGGTGATCTTCGGGGACAGAGAAGCGATCCGCCGCCAACACCCGCTCTCTTTTCTCCTCTGCCCACAGTCGCCGCTGGTCATCGAAGGGCCCTATACCGATGCATACCTTGCCCTCGTAGGGTGGGACATCCCCGTGGCGGTGATGCCGATGCCACTCATGGGCGCCACGTCCCCGGCCAGCCTCATCTCCACCGTGCTGCTGGGCAACTGCGAGGTGCTGGCCATGCTCTGCCTGATCCAGGCGGCCGCCCCGGGAACTCCCTTCATCTACGCCCCCGCTCTGGCGGTGATGAACCCCCGGACCGGAGGCTACGGAGGCGGCCCGGTCGAGCACGCGCTGCTCGGCGCCGCAGCCACCGAGATGGCCCGTTACTACGGCCTGCCCGCCGAGTCCTCGGGCCTCGGCTCGGACGCGCACGTTCCTGGTGTCCAGGCCACGTACGAGCGCGCCATGAATGGGCTCATGCCTATCCTCTCATGGCCCGATCTTCTCGTGGGACCCGGGCTCCTGGGGGGATCCATGGTCCTCTCGCTGGAGCAGATGGTAGTCGATGCCGAGATCTTCCGCATGGCCCGGCGCGCCCGCCAAGGCATCAACATCGACGAGGACCGCTGGCTGGGGGACGCGATAGCCCGTGTCGGCCCTGCCGGCCACTTCATGGCCGAGGAGTCCACCGTCTCCGCGATACGAGAGGGCGAATGGTACGTCAGCCACCTCGGCGTCCACGACACCTTCGAGGCCTGGGATGCCGCTGGCCGGCCCACGCTTCTCCAGGAGGCCCGCGAGCACGTGGATCACATCCTCAGCACTC
>JBNGDZ010000244.1:0-7172 GCA_049975765.1 Armatimonadota bacterium | reverse complement strand
CGTTACGCGAGCGAGAGCTCGCGTGGAGGGGCCGGACCACCGTCCGGCCCGCCGTCGGCTGACGGCAAATGGTCGGCGGTTGCCCTGTGGCACAGGAGGGCCGGCTTTCCGAAGCCAGCCCTCGCCCGGGGGGCGATTGTCGTTGCGGTGTCCCGTGTTGGGCTCGCTCTATCCGCAGTCATCAGCCTCCTCCTCTGTCGACTCGCCCTCGCCCAGCACCTCCTCGATGAGACCAAGCAGCTCCGTACCAGAGGCCTTCTTGGTGACGTAGCAGGAGTACCTGTCCGCCATCTTCTGGGCCTCCCCTGAGGACTCGGGCAGGCCTGAGAAGACGATCACGGGCACATCCTGCAAGCCCGCCATCTCCTGTATCCGGTCCAGAAACTCCCAGCCGGACAGGCCGGGCATGCGGATATCCAGCAGGATGAGGTCTGGGACGAGCGACTCGAGCTTGAAGAGGCCCTCCCGGGCATTGCGTGCTACCACGACTTCGTACCCGGCCCGACCCAACAGGTCCGCGTGAAGGCGCAACACCACCGGGGAGTCGTCGATCGCGAGAATCCGCTTGGGCATGGTCTGTCTCCTCACCCGTCTCATCACCACGGCCACGATGAACTATACCAGACTGAGGCCGCCCTGCCAATTGCCGCCGCCTCTTGGCTCCCCGCGAGGCCGGCGTCATTACGCCGCGGCCTCTCCACGCCGGGCGAGCGGGACTCGCGGTCAGTCGATCACGGCAAGCGCGTCGACCTCCACCATCCACTCCGGCCGCACCAGCGAAGATACCTCGACCAGCGTCGCGGCCGGGTAAGGGGCGGGGATATACTCCGAGCGGACCTCGACGAACGCTGCATAGTCCGACATGTCCGTCAGGAACGTGGTCATCTTGACGATGTCACCCATGCCTCCACCAGCCCCCGCCACGATGGCCTGGAGGTTGCGAAAGACCTGGCGCGCCTGCGCCCGGAAGTCCCCCTCGCCCACCAGTTGCCCGTCCCCGTCCAGTGCGACCTGTCCGGCGATGTAGAGGATGCGACCGCCCTCGACCTCCACGCCTTGGGCGTACTCGGCGACCGGCTCTGGGACGGAATCGGGCTGGATCTGTCTCCGCTTCATCGGAATCGGCCTCTTTCTTACGGTGCGTGCCGCACTCCCATGACGTCCACGTGTTGCCCACCGCCCGGTAGCTTCAACGATTCAAGCCAGGCGTCCTCTGCGGTGCGCGTGGGAAGTTGACTTTCACCCCGCCATCGTCCTGTTCCTTCCATGAGGCGTGGGGGCGCTCTTGCCACGCAATCTTAACATCACGCGCAGACGAGACCACCTCTCGAATGACACTCACCACATGACTCGCGCGGAACATGCTGACAGGGGAGCCTGGTCATGCCCGCGTTCTGGTACACCACGGAGGCGTCGTCGCAGCGGCAGATCATCGAGGCGGAGAGCCTTCCGCAGGCGCTGTTGAGGCTCCGCGAACGGGGGGCAGCGGTGCTGCGGGCTGGACGTCTGCCCACTGCGGAGCGCGAGTGGCCGCACGTCCCGTGGCGGTCGCTGATCGCGGTCTACGAGCAGCTCGCGGCCACCGTAGAGCAGGGCGCGCCGCTGGACCGCGGCCTGCGGGCCATCGCCGCGGAGTCGGCCGACACGCAGCTCAGCACCAGCCTCCGGGCACTCGCCACTGACCTGGAGGAGGGCCGGACGCTGAGCGAGGCCATGGCCCTGCAGCCGCGGACCTACACGCCGGAGGTGGTGGCCGCGGTGCGGGCCGGGGAGGAGGGCGGCGACCTCGCCGACGCCCTCCGCAGGCTCGCCCGCAGCCAGCGCCGGATCGCCCAGATCGCCTCCGGCATGGCCTTCCCGCTCGTCTACCCCCTGCTGGTGGCGGTCATCGCGGTCGGTATCCTGGGCTTCGTCGCGGCCTTCATCTTCCCCAAGTTCATGCAGCTCTTCCTGGACCTGGGCATGGAGAAGAGCGACTTCCCGGCGCCCACCCGCGCGGTCATGAAGATCGTGGACGTGATCCCCATCGGTCTGGTGATCCTGGCGCTGATCGTGGGCTTCGCGGTGGTTCTGTGGCTGTGGATGCGCCGCACGGAGCAGGGACGCTTCAACCTGGGCCTCGCGCGGCTGCGGATCCCCATCTTCGGCGACGTGAGCATCTACACCGATCTGGCCCGGGTATCGCAGACCCTTTCGCTGCTGCTGGCAGGTGGCGTGGAGGCCGTCCGGTCCCTGCGCATCAGCCGCGACGCGGCTCAGGAGCCGGCACTGGAGCTGGCGCTGCGGCGGGCGAGCCTGGCGGTGGAGGAGGGGGGAACCATCGCCGAGGGCCTGCGCGAGACGGAGCTGCTGCCCGATGAGTTCGTCTTCCGTCTGGGCGTGGCCGAGGTGCAGGGCGAGCTGCCGGCGGTGCTGCAGGAGATCGCCGACGAGTACGTCTCCCACGCCAGTCGCCTCGGCCGCAAGTGGGTCATCGTCGCGGGGCCCATCACGGTGGTTCTGTTGGCCCTGTTCATCGGAATCGTCGGCATCTCGATGTTTCTGCCCCTGGTGGGCATCATCTCGAATCTCAGCCAGTAGCTGAGGCGGAGGCACTGTCATGGAACACGTCACCGGGCGCGCGGAGATTCTTACCGGCAGCAAGTCGGAGCTGCACATCGCCCCCGAGGGCCTTGCGCTGCTGCCTCAGGACGAGGGCCAGCCCCAGGCGGTGCGATGGAGCGAGGTGGAGCGCGTGGACGTGGACCAGCGCTCCGGCCGGATCAGCGTGGTCCTGCGGGGTGACCGGGGGCGGTGGACCATCACCGGCGTGCCGCGGCCACACGCGCTCTGGGCGCAGGATGCCATCGAGCGCGAGCTGACCCGGGCCCGAGCGCGCGGGCACGATATCTTTCGGCAGCGCGCCACTATGGAGCAGTTGGCCGAGAGCATCACGCACTTCGCGGAGGCGGCGGCGCCCGAGCCGACGGTCATCGCGGAGTTGATCTGTGTGCAGGCGGTCCGCAACCGGGCCACGGATGTGCATCTGCAGCCGGTCAACGGCCGCATGAGGGTGAGAATGCGGGTGGACGGGATGCTGCTGGAGGCTGGGGAGGTCTCCCGGGAGGTCGGCCGGCGCGTCTTGGCGCGGCTGAAGGTCCTGGCTGAGATGAAGAGCTATGCCCGCGAGACGGCGCAGACGGGCCGCATGTACCTGCCGGTTGACGAGCGCACGGTGGACATTCGCCTGACATGCATGCCCACCGTGCACGGGGAGAAGCTGACGCTGCGCATCTTCGACCCCGAGGCTGCGCTGCTGGACGTGGAGGCGCTGGGCATGGAGGACGCTACGCTGGCGCGGTGGCGGGAGGTCATCCACGCCCCGGACGGCTGTGTCATCACCACCGGCCCGGCGGGGGCCGGCAAGACCACGAGCATCTACGCCGGCCTCACGGAGATTCGCAACGCCGCCGTCGGCCGGGCCATCTCCACCGTTGAGGAGCCGGTGGAGCTGGACCTGGACGGCGTGGACCAGACCGAGATCGACCGCGACCGCGGCCTGGACTTCGCCGCCGCCCTGCGCACGGTGCTCCGCCAGGACCCGCAGGTCATCATGGTGGGTGAGGTACGCGACCGGGAGACGGCCGAGATCGCCATGCAGGCCGCGCTGACCGGGCACCTGGTCCTCACCACCGTGCACGCCCCCGACGCCGCGGGAGTCTTCGCGCGCCTCATGGACCTGGGCCTGGAGCCCTACGTGGTGGCCTCGCCCATCAGCGCCGTTCTGGCCCAGCGGCTGGTGCGAACGGTGTGCCCGGACTGCGCTGCGGAGGCTGAGCCGGACCCGGAGGCGCTGAGGGCCGCGGGGCTGACGGAGCGTGACGTGGCCGCATGGACGCTCCGCCAGGGCGCGGGCTGCGAGCGCTGCGCGGGCACGGGCTACCGGGGCAGGACGGGCATCTTCGAGCTGCTGCCCATGACCGACGAGCTGCGGGAGGCGATCCTGCAGCAGCGCTCCGTTCCGGCGGTGGAGCGGATCGCGGCGGACGCGGCGGTGACCACGCTTTGGAACGCCGGACTGGCGAAGATCCGTGAGGGCGAGACGACGCTGGAAGAGCTGGTGCGAGTGCTGGGGAGGCGGGAGCGATAGCAGCGGACCGGGCGCGAGGGGAGGACATCTGCGCGGCGGCGCTGATCTGGCTGCTGGTGTCCTGCGCCGTTGTGCTTCTGCTCACACTTGCCTATCTCATCCTGGAGGGCTTCGAGCAGTGGCGGCAGGCGGCCGTGGTGGGCACGCTGGGGTGGCTGCTGGTGGGGCCGCTGCCGGTCATCGCGCTCGTGGCCGCCAGCGACGGCAGACCGCGCGGTCCGCTCCTGTGGCTGCTGGGCACGATTGTGGCGGGGGCTGCCGGGCTGACGACCTGCTGGTTGATGGGGGGAGTGGTAGCGCTGCTGATCTACCTGGGAGTAGCCTGGCTGTGCATCGTGCGGGCGACCTGGCCGCGGCCCGTGGTGCGGCGCCCCCGCGTCAGCGCCGAGATTCTGGAGCCACCGCCGCGACCCGGGGAGGGAACGCGATGACCCTCAGAGTCTGCCTGCGGCGCACGCTGGAGCCACCGCGCCGGCGGGAGGGGAGAGCATCATGACCGCTGAGGCGCGCCTGTCGCGACTGTGCATGTGGCTCTCGGCCGCCGCAGGGGTCCTGTGCTTTGTGATGTGGCTGGTATTCGGCGAGGCAACCCACAACGACCGCGCCTTTGTGGTGATCGATACGTGGGAGATTCTGTTCGGCCTGCCTCTCGCCATGTGGAGCGCCTACGGCTTCGTACTCCTGGTGGTTGCCACAAGCATCACCGGTGCTGCCGAGGTGGAGCTGTCGGCGGCGCGGCCCTCCCCGAGGCTGCGGCGAGAGTCCCTCGAGCCGCCGCGCCGGGGCCGGAGAGGCGGCGCGACGCTCATCTCCGTGCTGGCGGCGATGGCCATCATCGCCATCTGTCTGGTGCTGGTGCTGCAGGCCTACGTGCACGGCGGCCGCTTCGTGGCGCTGCAGCAGCGCCGGGCGCAGGCCGCGGCGGCCTGCCAGCTCCAGATCGAGCGCGCCAGAGCCGGCGGCTACAGGGCGCTGCCGTCGAGCGGGGAGCATCCATTCGACGCCGGCCAGGAGCCGCTGCAGGGGACGCTCGCGGTGGAGTCCGGGGAACAGCCCTCCTCTCGCACCGTCACCGCGCGGGTGAGCTGGCCGGAGGACGACCGCTCCCCGGCCGGGGCCGTGGAGCTGACCACCATCATGACGCCACGGGGGATCGGCGGATGAGGCGCGGATACACGATCATGGAGCTGATGGTCTCGCTGGCGCTGCTGGCGGTGGTGACGAGCGTGACCGGGCGGCTGCTGTTCACCAGCGACCGGGCGCTGGGCGAGCAGAGCCGGCGGGCCGCGGCCGTCGGCGGCCAGGGCGATCTGCTCTCGGACCTGGGTCGCGACCTCCGGGGCGCGTCGGCGGCCTCCGCGGGCGGCGCGAGCCTCACGGTCGGCCCCGTGAGCTATCGCTCGACGGAGGACGGCGTGACGCGCTCGGTGTCCGGGCGCGATGTGCAGGAGTACCCGAACGTGCAGGCGCGCTTCTCGCGCAGCGGGTCGCTGGTGATCGTGGCGCTGTCATCGCAAGCGGGCGAGGCGCGTACGGGCGTACATCTGAGGAACTGACTATGCGCAGATTCAGGGGCCTGAGAGCCGGACCGCGCCGCGGTGTGATCGCCCTGGGGATGGCCTTCGCCATCCTGCTGATCGCGTTCATCACTGTCTCGGCCTTCCTGATGGCGATCCTGACCGGCGGCGTGCGATCCGAGAACGCCCTGCGGGAGGCTCAGGCACTCTATGCCGCCGAGGCGGGCATCGACCTGGCCGCCCAGTCCGGCGCGCTGAGTCTCACGGGAGAGTGCGGCCGGGCGCGCTACGCGGTGCAACGAGTGGGCGGGCGGCTTCGGGCGCTGGGTCAGGTGCAGCGGCCCTCGGGAGCGCCGATTCGCTGCGCGGTGACCGTCCGCATCGGGAGCGCAGGCGTGGTGGATGGGAGCTGGCGGCAGCTCCCGCCCGCCCGCGTCCCGGAGCTTGCGGCGATGCTGGAGGCTGAGGAGCAATGAGGCGGCGCGGATTCACCTTCGTGGAGCTCATGTCGGTGTTCGCCATCATCGGGATACTGGCGGCGATCCTCTTCCCCGTCTTCGCGCGGGCACGGGAGAAGGCGAGGCAGAGCAACTGCACCGGGAACCTGATGAACATCGGTGCGGCGCTGCGCATCTACGCCCAGGATCACTACGGGCACTTCCCGCCCGCCGACAACGATCTGCGACCGCTGTTCCCGCGCTATCTGTCGGAGCCGGAGGTGCTGCGCTGCCCCTCCGCCAGCGGCCTCGGGGAGCCGATGCGCGCGATCGAGCCCAACCCCGGCGCGCGGGAGAGCGACTACGTCTACCGCGGGGGCCTGGAGGACGACGATCTGCCCGGCCAGTTCGTGGCGGCCGACGACGTCGAGGATCGGCACAACGGTGGCGCCACCTACCTCTACGCGAGCGGGCGCGTGAAGTGGCAGAAGGCGGTCCACTACAGAGGCAGCGAGACGGCCGCGATCGAGGGCTATGCGGAGATCCGGAGGCTGCGCGGCGACCCGCCGCTGGAGGAGCTGCCGGAGGGAGACCCCGGCATGATGGCGCCCGGCCCTCCACCGCCGCCGAGGGAGGCAGACTGAGGTGCGCGGACGCGGCTTCACCATGGTCGAGCTGCTGCTGGTGATCGGGATCATCGCGATCCTGGCCGCGATCCTGTTCCCGGTCTTCGCCCGCGCCAGGGAGAAGGCACGGGAGGCCTCCTGCCGCGCCAACCTGCTGAACATCGCCATGGGGCTGCGCGCCTACGCGCACGACCACGAGGGCCTCTACCCGCCGGCGGAGGACGACCTCGCACCGCTGTACCCGCGCTACCTCCCGATAGAGCAGGTGTTCATCTGTCCGAGTCAGGCCGAGGGAATCCCCATGGGCGCACCGGCCAACGAGGATGTCTGGCCCGCCGCGCAACCGACCGGCACCGGCCCCGGCGAGCCGGGCCAGCTCGGCCACCAGGAACCTCCACGACCCGAGGGACCGCCGGGCATGATGAGGGTGCCGGAGGAGTACGCGGAGGGCACGCTGGTCACC
>JBNGDZ010000243.1:6582-7180 GCA_049975765.1 Armatimonadota bacterium | reverse complement strand
AGCGGCGACTTCTACCACGCCCTCGCCGAGGTCTACTCCAACCCCGAGCTGTCCGCCGAACAGCTTCGAGAGAAGACGCGAATCATCGCCGAGCGCACGGGGTGGCTCATCGACATCGTGCTCGCGGACTGCTACCGCAAGCTTGATGAGGAGACGGCGTTGGAGGCCGTGCGGGAGAGGCAGTACCAGCGGGCGGCGGGATTCCTCGGTGGGTTCGGGGCGGTCTCGGCCCTGGGCGGCATACTGGTGCTGGTGGGCCTTGCGACGCTGGTGGGGCTGCTGCGCCAGGTTCTGCGCCTCCCGCAGCGACGCGCACGGGTGCCCTTCATCGTCCCCTGGACCGTGATCGACATCGCGGAGGCGGTGGCGGTCCTGCTCTTCGCGATGGCCCTGAGTGGGTGGCTGATCCCGATCGTCGCGGGTCGACTGGCCCTCCCGGACCAGTCATCGGTGGTCAGACCGCTGCTGCTGCTGGCGCACTATCTGGTCGTCTCCGGGCTGACCATCGGAGTGGTCCTCTATCGCGTCGCCTCGCGCAGCTCGCACCCGTTCCGGAGCATGGGGTGGCGGTTCCGGAGGGCGCTGTCGCTGGCCGGCA
>JBNGDZ010000243.1:2851-6572 GCA_049975765.1 Armatimonadota bacterium | reverse complement strand
ATGGCGTCTTCGTGACCGTGATGCTGCTTGTTGCGCTCATCGCCAGCTTCCTGCTGGGACAGAGCCTGCCGTTGGCACAGACGGCCGAGGAGGTCATCGGCGCCGCGCGCAGCCCGGCCGAGATCGCCATCTTCTTCGTGCTTGTGTGCATCATGGCGCCCGTCTTCGAGGAGCTGATCTTCAGAGGCTATGTCTACGGGGGGCTGCGCCGGGTGCTCTCCTCGCGGCACGCCATCATCATCGGCGGAGCGCTGTTCGCCGCGGTGCACCTCAACGCCGAGGCCTTCGCGGTCATCGGCCTCATCGGCGTGCTTCTGTGTTACCTCTACGAGCGCACTCGCTCGCTGCTGCCGGGGATGATCGCCCACGGAGTGCACAACGGCATGGTCCTGGCCGTCGTGCTGTTGCAGTCGATGTGAGGGTCCCCCATGGCAGACTCCGCGGTGAGCATACACCTGAAGGTCATCCCCAACGCCCCCAAGAATGAGATCGTGGGCTGGCGCGGGAGGGAGCTGACCGTCAAGCTCACCGCACCACCGGTGGAGGGGAGGGCGAACCGCGAGCTGCTACGCTTTCTCGGCGAGGTCCTCGGCGTCTCGCCCGCCGACATCGCCATCCTGCAAGGGGAGCGGTCGCGCCAGAAGACGGTCCGGGTGGCCGGCATCACCGCTGACCAGGCCCGCGAGCGGCTCAGGCCCCATCTGCCCTAAGGCTATCTCTGGGACTGACGCACGATCGTCGGGGTCACCGTCATCACCGACTCGCGCGATGATCGCACGCGGCCCTCGGACGCCGGGAAGCTGCGGCTGAGCTCATCCAGCCGCCGGTCCATGCCCCCGATCACCATCGGCTGGCCGTCGGCGACCCGCACTGTCGTCTCCGCCAGCGTCCGGGTGATCACGTCGCCGGCGCCGATCTGCGCCGCCGGCCCCGCGGCCTCCGATAGCACCGGCCGCAGGACCATCGTCACCGTGTCATCCCCGTGCACCGTCGGCAGCACCCACAGGGTCACGCCCACGAACACCGCCTCGGGGTAGTACTCCACGTGCCGCCGCCCCCAGGGATCGTAGTAGACCGAGCTCGAGATCCACGGCCGCACCTCGCCGGCGGAGATGACCATGGCCGTGGCACTCATGCCCGTCACGTTCGCCGCCGTCGTGGCCTGCCGCTCCCGCGCGCCGGCCTCGTATCCCAGGATGGCCTGCAGGCCCTCAGACGCGTAGCGCAAGAGCGGCCTTGTGATGCGGCCGGTCGAGGCCTCGCCACCCCAGCCCCAGGCGCGCAGCGCCGGCTCGATCTGCCGCATCGCCTCGCGACCGACCTCCTCCCACGTCAGCTCCACGTTCACCATGGGCGTAGGGACGTCCAGCATGGCGATCAGCTCGCGCAGCTCGTCGATGGCCTCCGCGGAGCCGCGAGCGATGAGGGCGTTGCGGTTGGGCGCCGCCACAGGGGGCCCCGCCAGGCCCTCTGGCAGCAGATGCGAGAGGTCCTGCCCGCCGGAGGGGACCGAGCGCGCGCGGCTGACCGGGATCGGCTGCATCGCTCCTGAGCGACCGCGGGCCCGTTCGGCGGCGTGATGCATGGCATCCACGGCGAAGGCCACGGCCTCCTCGCGGTGCACCCCGGCTGCCTCTGTGCCGGCTCCGGCCAGAGAGGCCGCGAACTGCGTGGCGTCCAGATGCATCAGATCGATGATCTCGAGTCCGTCCGCGCCGCCCGGCAGTTGCGCGCTCGCAATGATCGTAACGGCGAGGATTATGTGTTTTGTCATGCGACGCACCTCCGTCTGCGATCTCGTCCGGCGAACAGGGCTGGCGCCGGCTTCCGGGGAATACCCTCCACGACCTGACATGCCCCGTCTCGGAAGTCGAATGATGGTCACGCGACTGCTCCTGTTGCTGGCGGTGCTCGCCTCGGCGCATCTGGCTCTGGCCCAGGAAAACCTGCTGGTGAACCCCGGCTTCGAGGCCGGTGAGGCCGCGCCCGAAGGCTGGACCTTCAACCACCGCGGCACCGACGGCGAGATCGCCTGGGACGACACCCGCGCCAACTCCGGCGAGCGCTCCGTGCGCCTGACCAACGCCGAGGGTCAGACCGGCAACGTCCTGCAGACCGTGGACATCGACCCGCCCCTGCCGCCCGGCAGCAGTGTCACCTACTCGGCTTTCTGCGCTACCGAGGATGCGGGCGGCCCGCCGAGCATCATCCTCTACCTCGAGCCCGAGGCCGGCGCCCGGCAGACGGTCGCGGCCCGCGGCCGTGCCGGCTCGCACGACTTCACCGAGCTCCGCGCCACCAGCCTGGCGGACCGGTCGGTGGCCAGCATCGTCATCTATCTGTGCCACTACGGGACCGGCTCCGCCTGGTGGGATGACGCTACGCTCACCGTCGAACGCGCCGAGCCGGTCACGATCCGCCCCCGACCCGATGGCCAGGAGCTCCGGGCGCTGTCAACCGGCGACGGTCTCTCACTCGTCATGAATGACGCCGGCGGCGTCTCGCGGGTTCGGGTCGGTGACGCTGACATCACCGCCAGCTCCCCTCGCTCCGGCCTCTGGGTGCAGCCCTGGGGCGGCGATCTCATCCCCGTCACCGGCGTCGTCGGACGCGAGGAGAACTGGCTGCAGCAGAGGTGGGAGGACGCCGACTCGGGCTTGCGCTTCGCCGCTCGCTGGTCCACCAGCGAGGATGGCATCATCTGCTTGGCCTCGGTCAGCGACCTGACGCGCGAGGACCGGGCGGTGGACGTGGTGGGGTCGCTGCCGGTCGGCCGACCAGGGGATCGCTGGGGCCAGAGCATCGTGGAGGAGACCGCAATCGGCGACGCTCTCCTGACCGTTGATGACCTGACGTTCTCGGCCATCTCAGGCCCCGAGGGCGGCGTCTCGCTCTCCGTCCCCGCCGAGAGCCCGTGCGACTGCCGCTTCGGCTGGTCACCGGAGTTGGGCTATCACGTGCGCTTCCGTCTCGGCCTGTCGTCGGCCGCGATGGGCACGGGCGATCTGAGAAGCGAGGGGCCGGTGCAGTTCGTGATCCAGCGCATTGACCCCGACTGGGGCCTGCGCGACGCCGCCAGGCGCTACCAGCAGTACAATGACTGGGCGTTCGAGAAGCGCGCAGAGCGCGAGGGGCTGTGGATGTTCGGGGCGCCGCGGATCGAGGTGCCCGACCCCGAGAACTACGCCTTCCACGAGGGTGGCCCCACCGGCTGGGAGTACGACGAGGAGCACGGTATCGTCACCTGCCCCTACATCATCCCCGGCCAGCGGGAGATCAAGCACCTCGACAGCCTGCCGGCGAGCCCCGCCGAGGCCATGGCCATCTTCGAGACCTGGGAGCCACAGGAGGACGAGCGCGGTCGCGGCTGGGGGATCATGCAGAAAAAGATCATCCGCAACTGCATGCTCCACGACGCCGACGGCGACCCGGTGGTCGAGATCCGCAACACCCCATGGGGCGGCAACTCCATCACCTTCCCGCTCAACGCCAACCCCTGGTTGTTCGCCTTGGATGATGAACGGCCAACGATCGCCGGCGTGCTGCTCGATGCCGTCCGCGCCCAGCACGACGAGACCCCCGGCCTCGACGGCACCTACGTGGACTCGCTGGGCCACTGGGGGAACTTCATCAACTTCCGCCGCGAGCACTTTGCCTCCGAGCGTATTCCTCTGACCTACGACCCGACCACCGGCCGGCCGGTTATCAACAACCGCTTCAC
>JBNGDZ010000243.1:0-2841 GCA_049975765.1 Armatimonadota bacterium | reverse complement strand
GGGAGCTACGGACGTTCCTGCACGGCCGCGACAAGCTCCTCTTCGCCAACGGCGTGCACCCTAACCGGCGCTTCCACTTCTTCGCGCTGGACGTTCTCGGCGTTGAGGGGCACGGCCGCCTGGAGCAGAAGCGGACCATGGCAGGGACGAAGCCCTTCCTGCTGCTGATCTACAACATCCATGAGGATCCGGCGGAGATGGAGCGGTGGTTCAACATCTGCACCCACTGGGGGATCTACCCCTCGTTCGGCAACATGCGGCTGTTCGACACGCAGGAGAAGTACGCGCCCATCGCGGAGTTGAACAACCGCTACGTGCCCGTCCTCCGGCGCGTGACCGCCGCCGGCTGGCGGCCGGTCACCTGCGCTCGGGCCGCGCAGCCGGAGGTCGCGGTGGAGCGATGGGGACCGGGAGCCGACGGTGAGGTGATCCTGACGGTGCTGAGCTCGGCGGAGCAGGACCTCGACTGCGAGCTGCGGGTGGATGCAGACGCGCTCGGCCTGGAGGGGGAGGCGCTGGTGGCGCGTGACCTGCTGGCGGGAGACAGCTTCGAGGGCGCCATCGCCGAAGGCGCCACGCACCTGACCGTGCCGCTCAGCCCCCAGCACGTGCGCGTGCTTCAGCTCCAGGCGCCGTGACCGCCTACTCGGCTGGCTTTCCGCGCAGGTCCACGGCGGCCTGGGGGGCCCCCTCCGGCCCCTGCAGGCTGGTGCGCTCCACGATGCTCACGCGCACCGGCAGGCCCAGCATGGCCGCCAGCTCACGCTCCAGCTCCCCGCGGCGCTGGCCGAGGGCGATCAGCCCCTGCTCGGTCGCCGCCTGCTGCGCGGGCACGGCCACGCGGATCTCAACGTCATCGAGGCGCTCGCGCCCCACCATCACCTGGTACTCGGTGGAGGTTCCCAGGACGCTCTCAAGCGCCTCCCCGATGGCCTGCGGCTGCAGGGAGATGCCGCGCACGACCAGCACATCGTCGATGCGCCTGGCCGGGCGGCTGATGCGCGCGAAGGTCCGGCCGCACCGGCATGGCTCGGGGTTCATGCTGCAGATGTCCCCGGTGCGATAGCGGATGACGGGGAGGGCCTCCTTTTCGAGCGAGGTGATGACCAGCTCGCCCTCCTCCCCGGGCGCGACGGGCTCCAGCGTCTCCGGATCGACGACCTCGGCCAGGAAGTGGTCCTCGCTGACGTGCAGGCCCTCGCGGGCCTCACACTCCATGGCGAGGCCGGGCCAGGCCGCGATCCGCAGCCCGAAGGTGTCCAGCGCCGCGACGCCGAGGCGCTGCTCGATCTCCTCGCGCGTTGACTCCGGCCAGGGCTCGCCTCCCAGAAGCGCCGTCTGCAGCCACAGGCCGCGCGGCCCCACCGCCAGGCGATCCAGCTCGTCGGCCAAACGCAGGGCGTCGGAGGGCATCGCCACCAGGACGGTAGTGCGGTAGTCGTGCATCACCTGCACCTGCTTGGAGTAGTCGCCGCCGGGGACGGAGATGACCGAGGCGCCGATGAGCTGGGCGCCGCGCATGAAGCCGAAGCCGGCGTCGAACATGCCGGTCTCGAAGGGGATCTGCACCACGGAGTCCTCGGTCACCCCCGCGGCGGTCATCACCCGCGCTGCCAGCTCCCACCAGTGCTCCAGGTCGTTGCGGGTGTAGGCCGTTACCGCCGGTCCGTGGGTGAGCCCCGGCGCGGTGTCGATGCGCACCACCTCGCGCAGCGGCACGGCGAAGAAGCCGTAGGGATAGCCCTCCGCCAGGTCCAGGCGGCTGGTCAGCGGCAGGCGCGCCAGGTCCTGCAGCGAGCGCACGCCGTCGGGCACAAACTCCAGGGGCTCGAAGCGCTCGCGGTAGAACGCGACATTGCGCATGGCGCGGTTCAGCGTGACCTGCAGCCGCTCAAGCTGAAGTTGCGTGATCTCCTCGCGGGACATCGTCTCGCTGTCCGGGTTCCAGACGCTTTGCCCCTGCACTGTTCTCGCCCTCCCGCCGCGGCGCTACTCCCATATCTCCGTGTAGCCCTTGCCCAGGTAGGCCCGTTGCACTTCGGGGTTATCGAGCAGGTCCCGGGCTGTGCCCTCGAGCACGATCCTGCCCGTCTCCAGGACGTAGCCCCGGTCGGCGATGCGCAGGGCCGCCCTGGCGTTCTGCTCCACCAGCAGCACGGTCATCCCCTCGTCGCGGAGCTTGGTGATCTCCGCGAGAAACTGCTGGGCGATGATGGGGGCCAGGCCCAGCGACGGCTCGTCGAGCATCAGCAGCTCGGGCCGGGACATCAGACCCCGGGCCAGGGCCAGCATCTGCTGCTCGCCGCCGGAGAGGCTGCCGGCGAGCTGGGATCGGCGCTCTCTTAGCACCGGGAAGCGTTCGAACTGCTGCTGCAGGTCGGCCATCACTTCCGCCCGCCCCGCACTGTTCCAGCGCGAGTACGCGCCAAGCAGCAGGTTGTCGGCGACTGAGAGGCCGCCGAAGATCTGCCGCCCCTCCGGCACATGACAGATCCCGGCCCGCACCAGCCGGGCCGGCGGCCAGTTGGTGACATCCTGACCGTCGAAGAGGATCGTCCCCGACTGCGCCCGGATCAGGCCGGAGATGACGTCCAGCGCGGTGCTCTTCCCGGCGCCGTTGGCCCCGATGAGCGTCACGATCTCGCCCTCGTCAACGTGCAGCGACACCCGGCGCAGCGCCCGCACGCGGCCGTAGGAGGCATCGACGCTGGTCAGCCGCAGCATCAGTCAGTGACCTCCCCCAGGTACGCGGCCAGGACCTTCTCATCGGTGCGAATCTCCTGCGGCGTGCCCTCCGCCAGCCGCTGACCGCGATCCAGCACCAGGACCTCGTCGCCCTCG
>JBNGDZ010000242.1:0-7183 GCA_049975765.1 Armatimonadota bacterium | reverse complement strand
GCAGGGCGACCCCGGGAGGGACGCTGCGGCTGGGCCCGCGGGCCCTCCGGATGATGCAGTAGGCGCAATCGGCGTTGCAGCCGGTCTGGACCTTCACGAAGGCCCGTGTGTTGTCGGGGAAGCTGCTGACCAGTCGCGCGGAGTCCCGCTCCGCGGCCGGCTCCACCCGCATCCTCCCGCGGGCAGCCAGCCAGTCGGCGGCCGCACGCGCCAGCTCGGCCTTGCGCTCGTTGGGCGCCACCAGGTCCACCACCCCCAGGTCCTCCAGCACCTCCGGCTGCATCTGCGCGTAGCAGCCGGTGACGATGATCATGGCCTCCGGCTGGCGGCGGCGGGCCTGGCGGGAGAGCCTGCGGCTATCGCGGTCGGTGCGGTGGGTGACGGTGCAGGAGTTGATGAGGTAGACGTCGGCGGGGTGGTCGAAGTCCACGGCCTGGAAGCCCAGCGCCTCGAAGTCCTCCCGGATCTGCTCGCTCTCATACTGGTTGAGCTTGCAGCCGAGGGTCTTGATGGCGACGCGCAGCGCCTGAGGCACGAGCCATCACTCCCCCCGCCGGCCGTCGCCGGCGCAAGCGACCGCCGGTTGCGGAGCCCGGAGTCGCTGTGCTATAATCCACCCCGTGCGTGGCGGCGCCGGGCCGCCCGTGGCATGATAAACGGCCGGGGATTGCCCCGGCCGTATGAGCCTGTCACGAGCGATACCCATCAGGCGCGAGTAGCCTTCTTCACCTTGCCGGCCTTGAGGCATGATGTGCAGACCTTGATGCGCCGGGGCGAGCCGTCCACGATGGCCCGCACTCGCTGCAGGTTCGGCTTCCAGGTGCGCTTGGTGTGCCGCTGTGAGTTGCTGACGTTGCTGCCCGTGCTGGGGCCCTTGCCGCAGATGTAGCACTTGGCCATCTTGGTGCATCCCTTTCCAAAGGCGGGCCGGCCACCATCGCCGACTGCCGATATTGCCTGGGACTGACATGATAGCATTAATGCGCGGCAAGCCGCAACCTGGTGGACGTCATCCCGAGCCGGTGACGATTCTCAGCGACCCCCGAGGGTCCATCTACCCCGACTGGATGTGGCCGCGGCCCGTGGTGGGCCCCCCGAGGATCAGCGGCACCGCCATGCCCGGCGGCGTCTTCATGTCCGTGGGCACCGATCGCACCGCCGGGGACACGTGGCTGCTGCTCACCGGCCTCTCCATCGCCGCTCTGGGCTCGGGCGCCATGGTCCTCACCTACGTGGCCTCGTGGCTGCTGGAGCAGGCCTGGAGCGTGCCGCTCACGCCGCTGCTGCTCATGATGCCTACCAGCCGCCTGGAGCCTGAGGCTGCCCCGTGGCTGCAGATTGTCATCAACCTGCTCATGATATTGAGCTTTCTAGTGCTGATGCGCATCTCGCCGTTGTCGGGCTACCACGCCGCCGAGCACAAGGTCATCAGCGCCATCGAGCACTACGGGGAGCCGACCATGGATCGCGCCCGGCAGATGCCCCGGGCACATCGCCGCTGCGGCTCAAACCTGCTGGCGGGGGTGCTTCCGCTGCTGCTGTTCGCCGAGCCGCTGTTCCGTATCGACCCCATCGCCGGCGCCGCCGTGATCATCCTGGGCTGGGGTCTGCGCTTTCAGACCGGCTACCTCATCCAGGCCGTCTTCGCCACCAAGGAGCCCACTGAGCGCCAGCTCCGGGCGGGTCTGGAGGCCGGCCGGAAGGTCCTGCGGCTGTGGCGGGAGCGGAAGGGGGAGCCGGTCGCGCCGCTGGTGAGCATCTGGCGCCGCGGCCTCATTCAGATGTTCGCGGGGGTGATGGCCGGTATCTCGCTGGCCAACTGGATCTACGCCAACTATCTCCACCTGTGGCTCGACTTCTGAGCCCGTCCCTCAGCGCAGTTTCGCCGGAGGAGCGACCTGATGGCAGAGCCGCAGTTGATCGAGATCCTCACCGCCGCTCTGGAGGCCGCTCGCGAGTGCGGTGAGTTGCCCGACTGCGACACGGAGATCATCCTCGACCAGCCCCCCTCACCCGAGCTTGGCGACTTCTCCTGCAATGTCGCGATGCGCCTGGCCGGGGAGGCCGGCATGTCCGCCCGCGAGGTGGCGCAGATACTCGTGGAGCGCCTCCCGCAGTGCCCGGTGCTCGACCGCGTGGAGATCGCCGGGCCGGGCTTCATCAACTTCCACCTCTCCCCCACCTGGCTGCAGGACACCGTGCGCCAGGTGCTGCTGCTGGGCGAGAGCTACGGGCGCAGCAGTGAGGGGGCCGGCACCAGGGTGCAGGTGGAGTTCATCTCCGCCAACCCCGTCGGCCCTCTGCACATCGGCAACGCCCGTGGCGGCCCGTACGGCGACGCGCTGGCGAGCCTGCTCGAGGCGGTCGGCTACGAGGTCGAGCGCGAGTATCTGCTCAACGACGGTCCCGATAACACGCAGTTCCTCCTCTTCGGCGCCTCCGTCCAGGCCCGCGCCAGGCAGCTTCTGGGCCTCGACTGGGAGATGCCCGAGGACGGCTACAAGGGCGAGTACATCATCGACTACGCCCGGGAGCTGATCGACCGCCACGGTCGCGAGGTGCTATCCGAGATCGCCACCAACGAGGAGGGCCACTACCGCGTGGCGCTGCTGGCCGAGGAGATAGTGGTCAAGCAGATCCGAGAGACGTGCGAGATGCTCGGCGTCGAGTTCGACGTCTGGTTCAGCGAGCGCACGCTCTTCGAGGAGGGCGCCATCGAGGAGAAGATCGAAAAGCTGCGCGGGCGCGGCGTCGTCTATGAGCGCGGCGGGGCGCTGTGGCTGCGCACCACCGACTACGGGGATGAGGAGGACCGCGTCCTGGTGCGCCGCAACGGCGCGAAGACCTACCTGATGACCGACCTGGCCTACGTGGACGACAAGCTCCGGCGGGGCTTCGACCACTGCATCTACGTCTGGGGGCCCGACCACGCCGCGCAGGTGCCAAGCGTCAGGGCCGGGATGGCCGCCGCCGGCGTGGATCCTCAGGCCACCGAGTTCATCATCCACCAGATCGTGCGCCTGACCGAGGGGGGCGAGGTGGTGCGCATGTCCAAGCGCGCCGGGAAGATCGTCACGCTCCGCGGGCTCATCGAGGAGGTGGGCCGGGACGTCACCCGCTTCTTCCTGCTCTCTCGCTCCGTGGACTCGCACCTGGACTTCGATCTGGAGCTGGCCCGCGAGGAGAGCGAGGAGAACCCCGTCTACTACGTCCAGTACGCGCACGCCCGCATCAGCAGCATCCTGCGGGAGGCCCGGGAGCGCGGCTTCGCCACCGATGACCTCCACGAGGCCGACCTGTCGCTGCTGGTTCACGAGGACGAGCGGCGTCTGATGCGCTGGCTGGCCGACTACCCCGGTGAGGTCAGCGACGCCGCCCACCGCCGGGCGCCGCACCGCCTCGCACATCTCTCCCGCGATCTGGCCGCCACCTTCCATCAGTTCTACGGCACCTGCCGCGTCATCGACGAGCAGGAGCCGGACCTCTCCAAGGCCCGCCTGGCCCTCGTCAGCGCCACCGGTCAGGTGCTGCGCAACCTCCTCGGGCTGCTGGGCGTGAGCGCGCCGGAGCGGATGTGATGGCGAGACCGGCCGGCTTCCTGGCTTTCGCAGGCCTGCTCGTCGCCACCGCGGCCGGCGGGGCATCGCTCCCGGAGGTGGCCGTAGTCGAGGGCGAGTTCGTCGGCGGCGCCGGGCCGGAGACCACAAAGGTCGCGGCCGAGCGCCACAAGACCGTCGTCGAGGCACTGCACAGCGCGGGCATCCCGGTCCGAGAGACCTCCGACAGCGTGGTCGAGCACTGGGGCCTGCCCGACGTCCCCGTCGCCATCCTGCCCTACAACCGCGCCATCAGCGACCAGGAGCTGCGCCACCTGCGGGCCTTCCTTGACCGTCCCGCCCATCTGATCGCGTTCTACACCACCCGCCCGGAGCTCGCCGCCGACCTCGGGGCCGAGCTGGGCTCGGTGCTGCACGAGCAGGTCGCGGGCCACTACTTCTCGGTCCGGCTCACCGATCGTCGCCCTCTCGGCCTGCCCTCGAGCATGGTGCTCGATGCCGAGGTGGTGCGGGGGCTCAGGCCCACCGGTGGCGGGACTATGCTCGGCCGGTGGATGACCGGCTCCGGCCGCGACGCCGGCCAGGACGCCATCATCCTCTCCGACCGGGGCGCGGTCATCGGCTGCCCACCGTCGCCTGAGCGGAGAGACGAGCTGGCAAACCTGCTGCGCGCGCTCGTGGGGCACTTCGTGCCCGAGCTGTGGACGGCGCTGGCTCCCCGCGAGCCTCGCCGCATCGGCCCGGTGGGGCATTACGCCTCGCTGGCCGAGTTCGCCGCCGCCCTGCGCAAAGCCGAGGGCCAGCACCTGGCAGGCTCGAAGGCGGACGTCCGCGAGGCCCAGGAGCTGCTGGTCAGCATCCCGGACCTGCTGCTGGAGGGGCAGCAGAAGGCCGCCATCGAGGCGTCGCGGCGGGCCGAGCAGCTCGCCTGGCGCGCCTGGTGGCGCTCCTACCCCTCACGGTCGCCGGAGATCCGCGCCGTCTGGGCCTCCCCCACCGTGGACGGCGGCTGGCAGGACGCCATCCGCAGGCTCGGCGAGGCCCACTTCAACATGGTCTTCCCCTACATGGCCTCAGGCGCGGCGGCATGGTATCCCAGCCGCGTTCTCCCCCGCGCCCACAACGCGTCCGGCGATCCCCTGGCGGAGGCCATCCGCTGGGGCCGAGAGCATGGCGTCGAGGTGCATCCCCGCATCCTGGGCCTGTTCACCATGGGCGCCTCCTCCCAGCAGAAGCAGCAGCTCAAGCAGGCGGGCCGCATCGCCCTCTCGCCCTCCGGCCCGGACATGAACTGGCTCTGCCCCTGCAATCACCAGAACCGCCTGCAGATCATCCAGGCCGCCGTGGAGATGGTCAGCACCTGGGGCGCCGACGGCGTGCAGCTCGACTATCTGCGCTACTCCTGGAAGGACCGCTGCGTCTGCGACACCTGCCGGCAGCGCTTTGAGGCCGACACGGGCGTTTCGGTCGCGAGATGGCCGGCGGACGTGCTCACCGGGGAGCTGCGCGGGCGCTTCGATCAGTGGCGGCGGCAGCAGATCACGTCGCTCCTGCGCACGATCCGCCAGAAGGTCAGGCAGGCCGACCCCGACGCCGCGGTCTCCGCCGCGGTTTTCATGAACTGGGAGAGCCACAGGAACACCTTCGGCCAGGACTGGAAGGACTGGATTGATGAGGGGCTGGTGGACTTCGTCTGCCCCATGACCTACACCGCGGACATGGAGGACTTCCAGGGCTGGGTGCGCAAGCAGGAGGCGTGGTCGGGCGGCAAGGTGCCCGTGGTGATGGGCATCGGCCCCTTCGCGGACATCAATCCGAAGATCACGCCCCAGGGAGTGCTGGATCAGGTGCAGGCGGCGCGGGGTCTCGGCTGCGAGGGCTTCGCCCTCTTCAACTACCAGGAGGGGCTGGCCGAGCGCTATCTGCCGCTAATGGCCCTCGGCGCGACCAGCACGCCGGCGAAGATACCGACACAGGCCCGCCGCCGAGGAGGCGAGAGATGAGCGCGCGCGGCGTCTTGGCGACGGCAGTGGCCCTGCTCGCTCTGACCGTGACGCCCTGGGCATGGGCGCTGGAGGGCGAGCCCCGCCGGCCCGTGCCACCGGTGCAGGACCCCGTCAGCTTCCCCGCCGCGGGCGACGATGCGCCTCTGCTGCAGGGCGAGCTCTCCATCCCTTTGCGGCCCAATGCCGACACGCTGGTCCCTGGTGTGGCACTCTGTCACCCGAACCCCCTCATGGGCGGGACGATGGGCGATCCCGTGGTGCTGGCGCTTCGGGACCGGCTCCTCGAGCGGGGCCTGGCCACGCTGCGCTTCAACTTCCGCGGCGTCGGCGAGTCCGAGGGCGAGCATGACCGGGGCCGCGGCGAGGTCCAGGACGTGCTGGGCGCCCTGGCCTTCCTGCGCTCGCGGCCGGAGGTGGACGCCGGCCGCTGCGGCCTGGCCGCCTACTCCTTCGGCTCGCAGGTAGCGCTGAAAGCCTGCGCTCTGCGGCAGGATGTCAGAGCCTGCGCCTGCATCGGCTTCCCGACCGGCCACGAGCCCGTCCAGCCCGGCGACTTCCAGCATCTGGAGGACGTCAGACAGCCGCTCCTCTTCGTCAGCGGCACCGAGGACCAGTTCAGCGCCATCCCGAACATCGCGGCCCTCATCGAGCGCTTCGAGCTGGAGGCGCGCGTGGTGCCCATGCCGGGCGTGGACCACTTCTTCACCGACGCCGAGAACCGCCGCCTGATGGCCACTCAGATCGCGCAGTTTCTCACGATGAAGCTCATCGGACAACTCTCACACGGAGGCGGTGCGTGACACGATGACGAAGCACGGACTGCTCGTGCTCGCAACCATCATCCTGGCGGGCCTGCCCGCGGCCAGCCGGGCCACGGACGGTGACCGGAGTATGCGAGAGATGCGACGGGAGGCGGCCCACCGCACCCGCAGGATCATCTTCAACAACGACGGCAACGACGCGGTCTACCAGTGCGATGAGGCGACCCGCGAGGAGCTGCTGAGCAAGCGCACCACGCCGCTGGCGGACTCTCAGGTCGATACCATCTTCTACTGCCCCTGGAGCTCCGGCTTCGGGCAGTTCACGATGCGCTCGGACGTCGCGGAGCTGTTCGACACCACGGACCGGATCTTCGCGAAGAACATCACCGGAGCGCTCGTGGAGCAGGGGACCGACCCCCTGCAGATCATGGTGGAGTGGTGCCGCGAGCACGAGGTGGAGATCTTCTGGTCGATGCGCATGAACGATGTGCACGACGGGGCGATCTCCGACGGCCAGCTCTACTACCCCGAGCTCTTCCCGCAGTTCAAGCGCGACCACCCCGAGTACCTCATCGGCGAGCAGGGCCAGCGCTTCCCGGGCCTGGGCTCGGGCAGATGCTGGTCGGGCGTCAACTACGCCGAGCAGGCCGTGCGTGACCGCGCATTCGCCATCATCGAGGACGTCTGCAACCGCTACGACCTCGACGGCATCGAGTTGGACTTCTTCCGCCACCTGATCTTCTTCCGCAATCACGCCACCGAGGGCGCCGCCTCCAGGCAGGACCTGGAGAAGATGACGAATCTGCTGCGGCGCGTGCGGAGGATGGCCGACGAGGTGGGCGCCGCCCGCGGGCGGCCG
>JBNGDZ010000241.1:0-7194 GCA_049975765.1 Armatimonadota bacterium | reverse complement strand
GCCCAGGAGGAGCTAGCGGCGGCTTCCGCGCGCCCGGCGGCCGCTCAGGGCCGGGAGGAGGCTGCCTCTGGAGTCGCCGGCACGGCGCTCGCGGGCGTGGGCGTCGGGCTGCTGGCGCTGCTGGTGATCGTGGCGGTGGTCTGGCTGGTGCGGGCTGCCTTCTATCCTCACACCAGCCCCACCATGGTGGAGGTCCCCAACGTCAAGGGGTTCACCGAACAGCAGGCTCGCGAGGACATCGAGGAGCGCGGGTTGGCCGTGGGGCGCATCGAGCACGAGTACAACGACCTGCAGCCGGTCGGCAGGGTCACCGAGCAGTCGCCCGAGCCGGGGCAGACCGTCCAGTCCGGCACGGCCATCGACCTGTGGGTGAACCGGGGCAAGCGGACGGTCTCGGTGATTGACGTCGTAGGCATGCGGCCGGAGCGGGCCCAGACGCTGCTGGAGGCGGCCGATCTTACCCTCGGTGAGGCCGTCGAGTACTTCCATGAGACCGAACCCGCGGGTGTCATCTTCGATCAGGAGCCGCAGCCGGGCACGCGCGTGGACGCCGGCACCGCCATCGACATCTCCATCTCCAAGGGCCCGGAGGAGGAGCAGCCAGAGGAGCCCGGGGACGAGGAGCCCACCGACGAGGAGATGCAACCGCCGCCGGACGAGACTGTCGAAGGTGGTGAGGAGGCCGGAGAGCGGCCCGGACTGGTCACACCTCGAGTCTATGTGGAGGAGACGGAGGGCTACAAGCCCAATCAGCCCGAGCTCCGCGAGTTCACAGTCCAGGTGGTGGCGATGGGTGATGCACCGGATCAGAAGGTGGAGGTCCGCCACCGGGACGAGAGCGGCGCTACGCTGATCGAGGGCCCCTGGACAATGGACCCGGGGGAGACGAAGACTGTGCGCATCCAGGCGCGTGGCACGGTGACCATCGAGGTGCGCCACGAAGGAGTCACCGTCTTCGAGGAGACGAGGCAGGTTAGCGAGAACGCCGAGCAGACGCAGTAGCCGCCCCCCATGCGAAGGAGAGACCCGATCATGAGGCTCCCGTGGATACAGACCGGTGTGGCAGTGACCATGGTGTTGGTGCTGGTGGGGGGCGGCCCGCTGTGGGCCGGACCGACTGTGGCCGGCACCACGAATCTCGTGGCGGCCGAGAATGACGGGAGGATCGCCAAGTACTCCAGCCAGGCCCTCGATGAGAACGGTCAGCCCATCGACAAGTGGGCCGTTACGAACCTCATCGATGGCAAGTACGTGGTCGGCTCGCATACCCCGGCGGACTCCTATGGGTGGCGGAGCCAGGGCGTGCCCTCGCCTGACTCTCCGGAGTGGATCATCTTCGAGCTGCCGCAGCGGCGGCTCATCAGCCGGGTGGTGGTCGATCCCACGACCGATGACCCCGAGTTCCTGGGCCGCTGGGCCAAGAACATCCGCATCTCGGTCTCCACCGAGAGCGTGGACGGGCCGTACAAGGAGGTCGGCAGCTACGTGGTGGTGCGCCGGGGCATCAAGCAGACCTTCGACTTCACGCCTGTGGAGGCCAGGTGGGTGAAGCTGGACATCACCAGCAACTGGGGCTCGGACTTCGCGGTGGAGCTGGGGGAGTTTGAGGTCTATGAGGCCATCGTGGGCGATGACATGCTCGACCAGCTCATCAGCCGTCTGAGCACGCTTCTTGATGAGCTGAAGCGCTACCGCGACAGCCAGGCCTACCAGCAGCACCAGGAGAACACCGAGGCTGTGACCGCCAAGCCTGAGCCGCCCGCTGAGGAGCCGGCCGGGCAGGAGACGGCGCCCGAGGAGGAGGGCGGCGAGGCGGCCGCCGACCAGGAGCGGCAGTAGGCGTGGGCGGATCACCACCGCAGGCGGGGCGAGCTACCTCAGCTCGCCCCGGTGTGTGTACCGACCGCAGGGCCAAGTGCTACACCCCCGCGCGGCGGGCCACCTCTCCGCCGACGAGCATGCCGCTGGCGGAGGCCTGCACCAGCCCGCGGGTGATGCCCGACCCATCGCCGGCGAAGAAGAGGTTCTCACACTCTGACTCCAGGTGCTCGGTCAGCTCCGCCGGCCTGACGGTGTAGAGCTTGGCCTCCGGCGCATACATCAGGGTGCGGTTGCTGCATAGCCCCTCCAGCAGCCCATCGCTGTCCAGAGCGTGCATGAAGGCCTCCAGGACCCGGCAGGACTTGGCGTTGAGCGCCAGGCGGATGTCGCCGGGCAGGGCTCGGTCCAGCGTGGGGTCGACGAAGCACTTGCCCAGGTCGCTCCACCGCGAGCGGCGCCGCTGGGCGAAGTTGGGCCACACCTGCACGATGGGGTTCTTCGCCCCCAGGATGTTGGCCGTGCGGATGTAGAGCTGGGCGTATTGGTTGGGGGAGTGGCAGGGCTCGTCGAGGCTGATGGTGTGCAGGACCGCGAAGTTCGTGCGGCCCGTGGGGCTCTCGGGCCGCGTCTGGCCGTTGACTGCCAGCAGGTCGGAGTCGTACTGCTCCACCAGCACTGAGCCCTGGGGGCAGACGCAGAACGTGCGCACCCGCTCCCCCTCGATCAGGCCGCGCAGCTTGAACTCGTAAGTGGCGTCGGTGAGCGGCTGGGTCAGATTCGCGTCGGTCTCCACCCGCACGCCGACGTCGATGGGCCCGTTGACGGTGTCAAGGCGGTTCTCGGCCAGCGTCCTGACGAGGAAGTCGTGGCCGCTGCGGCCGGGCGCCACCAGCAGCCACCGGCCGCTGATCTCCTCCCGGCCCTCGCACGCGACCTGCCAGACGCCGTCGCCGGACGCAAAGTGCGTGGCCTTGGTCTCCAGCAGCACGTCGGCACCGCGCTCGGTGAGGAAGTCATACCAGGCGTCCACGATGCGGTGGCAGGTGGCGGTGCCCAGGGGGACGATGTCGGCCGGGACGAACTGCAGCCCCGCCCCGATGCTGGCCCGCTGGATCTGCGCCTCGGCGGTGGGGTCGCGGAACCTGCCGCGCATCTGCTCGTAGGTCTCCCGCTCCGGGGACTCCAGGAAGCCCAGGTAAAGCTCCAGCACTCGATCCAGAAGCTCGGGGATGTCCGCGCTGACGTAGGAGGCCAGCTCGCCGCCGATCTCGCTCTCGAGCACCAGCTTGCCGTCGCTGTTGGCGCCGGCACCTCCGAAGCCCGAGACGCGGCTGGGATCATGCCGCTGGCCCTTCTCCACCAGCGTGATCCGCTCCGCCGGGAAGCCCCGGTTGATGGCGGTGATGGCGGCGCTGATACCGGCTGGCCCGGCTCCGATGATGACGAATCTGTCCTGCCCGTCCACGTACTTCATCTCCCTCCCCGATCCCACCGGGAATGTGCCGAGGCGGGCACTGCTACCGGGTGCAGGTGACCCAGGCTCGTGGCCCCCGGCTGTTGACGTCCGTGCATGCGATCAGCCCTCGGGGTTGCGCGCCAGGGTGCTGGCGGTCTCGGCGCAGCCGTACATGGTGCTGGTCCAGGACTTGCCGAAGCCGGGTCCGCTTGGCACGTCCTCCAGCAACCGCCGGAACTTCTCCTCCCACGCCAGCCGCAGGATGCGCAGGTGCTCGGGGCTGTGGCCGAAGCGCACTCCGTTGACGTGCGCCATCATGGTCACTCCCGGCTGGCTGACGCCCCGAAGCGCCGTGGCCGGACATGACGTGTAGCGCCAGCCGCGCGGGTGCTCGTGCCAGGTGTCCAGGTCCAGGAAGGTCACCGCGGCGTCGATGGACTCCGGCAGGCGGTCATCCTCGGAGAGCTGATAGTAGCGTGACAGCCCGTTGATGAGCACGGCGGTGATGAAGCCCGCCATTCCCGTATGCCGCTCGGTCACGCAGTCGCAGTGGCCCGGCGCCATGGGGTAGTAGAGCCAGCCGCCGCAGTTGGGATCCTGCTCGGCCATGGCGTCCTCGGCGAGCGTTCGCATGGCCTGCAGGTAGCGCTCATCCAGGTCGATCTCGTAGGCCCCGCCCAGCGCCAGCATCGTCCAGCCCGTGACCCGCCCGCAGTGGCTGTGACCCATGAACTGGAACCGCCGATCCTCTACCAGTTCCGCCAGGTTGTCCCCGATCCTGAGCACGGTCTCGCGGACGAAGGGGTCGCCGGTGAGGAAGTGGTGGCGCATCGTCCCCTGCGTCCAGATGTGCCCCAGGTTTGTCGGCTGCAGGCACAGGTAGGGGTTCGGCGGGCGCCCAACCTTGTGCTCGAGGAACAGCTCCCGGATGGTCTCCGCCGGGTAGAAGCCGGTGACGTGGCCGACGGTGTGCTGGTGCACCATGCCGGGGCGGTAGGGGTAGGCCGGCTCCTCGCCCTCCTCTCCGCGCTTCGGCCCCCCGGAGGTCTCGCAGAAGTGGTTCCAGAGATCATCATTGACGTGGTGGACCGTGTCCACCTCCGTGGAGTGCCGGGCGGCGGCGTCGGCGGCGTAGAAGTAGCGCGGGTCGCCGGTGCGCGCGAACTGGATCAGAAGCTGGTTCGTGGTGTCGTACTCGTGATTGCCCCAGTTGACCCTTCGCTCCCCGTACCAGTCCCCCCAGTTCATCGCGCCGTAGTCACGCTGCTGCTCGATGGAGTCGCAGTAGGCCTCGAAGAGCCGCTCCGCCCAGTCGTCGTAGGCCTCCATCTCTGGCCTGCCTGCGGGCATGATCTCATCCCACACGCCGGTGGCGATGGCCTGTGCCGGCTCGGCGATGGGGATCAACGGCCGATCCGCCGCCCTCGCGAGCTTCTCGCCCTCGCCCTCCAGGTCAACCCAGACCTCCCACCGCCGGGCCTGGCCGGTGCGCACCAGATACGCCCCGTTATCGAAGAGATACTGGTACTTCCACCATGGCTGCATGTGCTCGAACTCGCCCGGCTCGAACTCCGGGAGCAGGCCGACGCGGAGGCCCTCGCCGGATACCTCCAGCGCCTTCGGCCACTGCTGCCAGAAGTCGCGCACGGCCACTGCCACGAGGCCGTCTGCGGCCTCGGCCGCCATCCAGCCCGGCGCCCGGCCGCCCTCGGCGCCATCGCCGATGCGGTAGTGCCGGTCGTCGCGCTGGAAGAGCATCGCCCCCTCGCCGGCCTCGCCCTCCCATCCGGGCTCGCCACCGATGCAAGCGCGTGTGACACCGGCGCGCGGCAGAAGCTGCATGGAGATCTCACCGATGCGCTGCATGACGCCAGCTGCGGCGTCGATGAACACCATCGGCTCCAGGCGCACCAGCGACAGGCCGGCATACAGGGAGGCCCTGAGCCGAAAGCTGAACCACCGGCCACGCTGGGGATGCATGATGTCGCCGCGGAGCTGCAGCGTGGCCCGCACCGGGCCATCACTTGCCACCTCGACCGACCGCGCCTCCGCCGAGCACAAGACGCCCTCCCCGCCGCGGACCTGCATCTGAACGTCGAGCCTCTCCGCGATGCTGAGTAGACCGGGGCCATCGCTCGACAGCCACAGCTCTCCGCAGCGGAGTCCGTCCTCCACCGCCTCGCAGGGCGCCTCCGGCCGCGGGCCGGGATCCTGACCCCATGTCAGAGTGTAGGCGCTCTCGCCGTTGGCCGGCGGCGCGGCAAGGAAGTCCAGCAGCACCCAGCGCGCGGAGCCGTCCTGCCAACGGCCGATAACCTCCGCCTGCAGCGGGAGGGGATCGCCGGCCGCGTCGGTGAGGGAGAAGCGGCTGCCCTCGGCCGCTGCGCCCTCAGCGATGGGGACGCCGCCGGTTACCGGCCGGAGGACATCCAGCGAGCTCATGTCGCGAACGGTGATGTCCAGACTCTGCACGGGTGATCCTCCCGGGTCTTTGCGTCGCGGCGCTGCGACGGTGAGGGTATTCGCGAAGCCGCCGCGGGCACCTGCCCTGCGAGCTGTGCGATAGCGCGCTGTGCGAGTTGTTGCAGGACCCAGCAGCATGCGTCGCAAAGGATACAACCGGTGATAATGGAGGGCGCAGCTAAGTGAGGTGGTGGCTATGAGCGAGGGGAAAGCGGCCGGGCGCGAGGTTGAGATCCAGACTGACGCGGGGCCGACCTACGGCAACCTGGCGGTCCCGGAGCAGCCGGACGGTGTCGTGCTGTTCGCCCACGGCAGCGGCAGCGGAAGGCACAGCCCGCGCAACAACTTCGTGGCCGAGGTGCTGCGCGAGGCCGGGTTCGCGACGCTGTTGATGGACCTGCTCACCGAGCAGGAGGAGCGCGTGGACATGGTCACGCGCGAGCACCGGTTCGACATCGACCTGCTGGGCGGCCGGCTGGTGACCGCGACCCGGTGGCTGCGAGAGGAGGCGGAGGTCGGCGGTCTGGATGTCGGCTTCTTCGGCTCCAGCACCGGCGCCGCCGCGGCCATGGTCGGCGCCGTGCAGGTGGATGACATTAGGGCCATCGTCTCCCGCGGGGGGCGGGTGGACCTGGCGGGCGACGCCATCGGTCAGCTTCGGACGCCCATCCTGCTAATCGTGGGCGGCAATGACGTGCAGGTGCTGGAGCTCAACCGGCAGACCATGGAGAAGATCCCGGCCGAGACGGAGCTGGAGGTGGTCGCCGGCGCCGGCCACCTGTTTGAGGAGCCGGGCAAGCTCGAGGAGGTGGCGAACCTGGCGGCCGACTTCTTCAGCCGCCACCTCGGCCAGTAGCTCTTCCGTGACGCGACATGTTTGGATCAAGACCAATGGATGGAGGGGACGGAGAGATGGAGTACGCCCGACTGCACCCGTTCCAGGCGACGCTGCAGAAGAGTGACCAGTGGATGAAGGACACCATGGAGGCGTTGGGTCCGGATGATCCCCAGAAGGCCTACCACGCCCTGCGAGCCGTCCTGCACGCTCTGCGCGATCGGCTGATGCCGGGCGAGGTCGCCGACATGGCGGCCCAGATGCCCATGCTGATCCGGGGGCTGTTCCTGGAGGGCTGGCGGCCGACCCACAAGCCTAGCGGCGAGGGAGACACAGTCGAGGAGTTCCTCACGGCGGTCAACGAGCAACTGCAGGTCCCGGCCGACGTGGGGCCGGAGGACTCGGTCAAAGCCGTCTTCGCGGTGTTGACCAAGCGCATCTCGGGCGGCGAGCTCGAGGACGTGCGCGCCATGCTGCCGCAGAGCCTGCAGGGATTGTGGCCGGAGGCGAGTGACTGACGGCGGTGGCCGCTGGCGCAACGGGCCGGACTGAGAGTGTTCGGTGCGATGGGCGGGGCGGCCACGCAAAACGACAAACGGCGGGCGGGCTGGGAAGCCCG
>JBNGDZ010000240.1:0-7236 GCA_049975765.1 Armatimonadota bacterium | reverse complement strand
GGCGGGCCGGACGGTGGTCCGGCCCCTCCACGCGAGCTTCCGCTCGCGTAACGGCGGCGAGGACGCCGGTCGGGCTTCCAGCCCGACCTACGCGAAGGGTGAAGGGCTTAGCGGAGCGTCAATGGCTACGCGAAGGCGGAATGGCCACGCGACGGGCGGGCCGTTGTCGTCCGCAGTGCCGTTTGGAGGGGCCGGCCTCCGTTCCGGCCCGGTCGTTGAAGCCGTCTGGAGCCTGCCACTGCCGTGAGCGCGTGGCTCGTCGCTGCCGCTGAAGCGTCTGCCCCGGCGCCCCGGAACAATTGACAGGGCGCTCCCGTCCTACTAACATCGCACGCGAGCCGCTCCCCGGCGATAGCGCCCGGCGGAAGCCGATCCGTGAGGTCTGCCAACCGATGCGCCGAAGCTGCCATTCGTCTGTCTGTACTGCTATCACCGCGCTCCTGGCGCTGCTCGCGTCGGTGCTGTGCGTGGCTGACCCGCTGGACGACATCGAGCAGTTCCTCGATGACGCGGGGCTGTTCCAGGGCATCCAGATCAGCGGGAACAACAGCTTCACGCTGCAGGGCCACGCCTTGGAGGGGTCCAAGTCGGCGTTCGAAGGCCAGCGCTGGGATACGGACTCACTCGTGCGGCGCAGCAGCCTGCACATCGAGGGTCCCATCTGGCAGAACCTGGGCATCCAGGCCGACATCTCCTCGACGGGCTGGGGTCGCAGCTACAACCGCTTCGTTCTTGGCTGGACCACCGATGAGACCCAGATCTACTACGGTGACCTGAACGTCCGGCTGTCGGGCAACGAGTTCGCCAGCTTCAACAAGACCCTGGAGGGCTGGCAGCTCGACCAGGCGCTGCCCAACAACGGCCTGCTGCGGGCGTTCTACTCCCGGGAGAAGGGCCTCACCCGGCGGGAGACCATCAACGGCAACAACACCTCCGGGCCCTTCTTCCTCCGCTACACCCCGATCATCGAGGGCAGCGAGGTGGTGAAGGTCGATGAGGAGGTCATGCGCTTCGGTGAGGACTACCGCCTGGACTACGAGACCGGTCAGCTCCGGTTTGAGCCTGTGGACGGCCCCCCACGGATCATCCCCAGCACCTCGGTGATCTCCGTCAGCTACCAGTCCTACGGATGGCAGAGCACGCCGGGCAACCTCTACGGCGCGCGGGCCGAGATGCCGCTGCTGGGCGACAAGATGCTGGTCGGGCTGACCGCACTGGTCCAGGATAAGCGCGATCCGGGCAGCGTCGGCGACACCGCGGGGTTCCAGGAGGACATCTTTCAGGGCTCGGGAACCACCGGCCCCTTTGACGTGAACTTCCGCCCGATCCTGCCCAACGGGGCCACCGTGGTCTACGAGGTCGAGCGGCAGACCATCGATCAGACCGTGGTGGTGCTGGTGGACAACGTGGAGCAGGTGCAGGGGGTGGACTATGACGTCTACCATGACATCGGACGTATTATCTTCCGCCGCGCGGTGCCGCCGACCTCGCTGGTAGTGATCCGCTACTACTACGACCTCGGTGAGCCGGTGGTGGGTGGGGACTCGCGGGTGGTGGGTCTGGACCTGGGCTGGCGGGTGGCGGAGGGCATGACGCTGCGGGCGGACTGGGCGCAGAGCGACCAGGACGCCGACGGGCTCAGCGGTCAGGCGCTGCGCAGCAGCCTGTCGTTCTCGCGCCCGCGGCTGAACGCGACCCTGGAGATCCGGGATGTGCAGCCGGAGTTCAGCTACCTCGACACGGTGGGCTTCCAGCGCAAGGAGAAGGGCCTGAACTTCGCCGCCCAGTGGCAGGCCAATGACCACATCTCGGTGTACGAGCGCTTCTCGAATCTGAAGAGCGACAGCGGCCTGCTGTTCGGCTACAGCGGCTACACGGGCTACTCAGGCGGGGGCATCAGCAGTTTCGGGGTGAGCCCGGCGCAGACGAGGACCACCAGCCTGGAGACGAACACCCAGCGCAACGACTTCGGGGTGGATGTGCGCTACCCCGGCTGGCCCACGCTGAGCTTCACTCGCCAGGATATGGAGAACAGCGGAGGCTCGCGCGGCGACAGCCGCAACACCACCAACAGCCTGAGGCTCACCTACTCCCCGCGCGAGCAGCCCTACAGCCTCAACCTGGCGCTCAGCGACAGCAGCCAGCGGTACCTGGGCACGGAGGGAGGCAGCGGCCTGGGGCAGCCGCGCGGCTCCTCCACCAACCAGATGCAGCTGTCAGCCCAGTACTCCCCCTTCTCGACGCTGAACCTCGGTGCCCACTTCGCGACCAACAGCTCTACATCTCTGGGTGCGACCGGCAGCTCCAGCGGCGTCGTCACTCAACTCTCGGCCTCGTGGACACCGTCATCGCGGCTGAGCCTGAACCTCGATCACACCATGTCTGAGTCCGACGGCGCGGTGACCAGCGGCTTCTATGGGGGGATCGGGGGCTTCGGGACAGGCACGCTGACGCCCTACCAGATCCCAGATAACCCAGGCGGCGGCGGGGGCGAGCTGCCGGGCGAGGATGACGAGGAGCAGGAGCGGTCGCGCTATGAGGACACCGACACCCGGCTGAATCTCAGCTACAGGCCGACCGAGCGAATCAACCTGAGCCTCTCAGCCGGCTGGCGAGACTACACCAGCGGCGGTGGTGTGGGCTACCTTGCCGACAGCGAGCAGACCTACTACAACGCCTCCGCGGCCTGGCGACTGGCGCAGGGCCTGTCGCTGACGACCACGTGGGGCAGCGACGAGATGCGCTTTTTGGAGGAGGACCGCGGTGCGGTCACCAACGACATGCTGTCTCTGGGGCTGAACTACCGCCCGGAGGGACAGGCCTGGGGCATGGGCCTGAATCTGCATCGACAGAGCGGCAGCAGCCCCACCTCGGTGGGCTACGGCGAGAGTCAGGTGACCCGTGTGGTGCCGACCGACCTGTTCGATATCTCCGGCGAGCTCACCTACGATCTGGGACCGGGGATGAGCCTCTTTGGCAGGCTGGGCCGCGCGGATTACGACAGCGGCTACGCCGTCTTCACCAAGGACACCGGCGAGGTGGGGCTGCGGTATCGGATGAGCGACCTGGCGGACATCAACTTCGGCTACCGGTACATCCGCAATATCAGCGGGGAGCCCGACCTGCCGCTGCCGGGCGCCGTGGGCGGGGCCAGGTCCGGCCAGAACTACATCGCTCACACAGTCATGCTCGGCCTCTCCAGCAATTTCACCAGCGGGCTTGGCTCGGCGGGGAGGGCGGGATCCACCGGCTACTCAGGCTACGGGGGCTCGCTGTCGAGCTTCGGCGGCTACAGCGCGGGCGGCTATGGGCTGGGCGGCTACGGGTACGCCGGCAGCGGCCTGGGCGACTTCTCCGGCGCCAGCACCTATAGGCGCACAGGGCTGTCGCGGGGGTATGACAGGGGCGCCTATGGGACGACGCCCTTCGGCGGGGGCGGGATCACCGGTGGGACAGGATGGCGGTCGCAGGACTTCTCGGCCGGCGCCACCCTCGCCCGCGGCTCCAGCGCCACCTATCGGCCGACGGTGGGGCGGAGCGAGGGCTTCGAGGTCGGCGAGGGCGAGTTCCGGCGGGAGAGCGAGGAGCAGCGGATGCAGCAGCCGCCGGCCCCCTTCGGCTCGGACGGAGGGATGCAGAGACAGCCCGGGGAAGGTCCCCCGCCGGGAGAGCGCCCCACCGAGGGTGAGCCCCCAGGGCGCGAGGGTCTGCGCAGGTGGTGGCAGTGGTATGAGTGACCGCCTTCGGGGCGGCCGGGTCGCCGCCGCCCTCGCAGCGTTGCTGGCCCTGGCCTCGGCGGTGCCCGCGATCGCGTCTGAGTTCCGCAACGTCGTCAACGAGCCCTTCGCCACCGTCTCCAACGGCCCCCAGGGCGCCATCGTGGTGGACGAGAGCGCCGTCTCCACTGCCGGGGCCGGCAACGCGGTCTCGGCCGCCATCCGCACCCAGCACAGCGTCGAGGCGCTGGCGCGAGCGCGGCACAGCCTGGAGACGCTCAAGCGCCTGGGGCTGAAGAGCCCCCGGGCGCGGGCGAGCTTCCCCCGGCGAATGGTGCGGGTGCGCGACGGGCGCATCGTGGCGCCCGATCTCATGCGCGCGCTCCAGACCGGCGACGGGCTCGGCGGGGCCACCAACGAGCTGCGCTTCACCTTCGAGGGCTTCGCGGAGGCCGAGGAGACCGCGCTGCGCGATTACCTCAGCAGGGCGCTGCCCGTGGCGTACAACGTCTACGGGCGCCCGGCCTTCGACCTGGATCTGACGGTGATCCTCGACGAGAATCTCCAGGAGCTGCAGGGCGGGGTCTACGACGCCTCAGCCAACGAACTGCGGCTGGCGCCACTGTCGGGCAACTTCGCCGAGGACTCATTCATCTTCCTCATCATGGTCCTGCAGGCATTCCACGACGACGCCGGGCTCTTTTACGACGCCTGGGAGCAGGGCCTCGCGGGCGCCGCCGCCACCGTGATCCAGACCCGTGCGGGCGTGGCCCCGGGCTATGATCCCATCGATCCGGGGCCCTTCTACGCCACGAGCGTCTACGAGCCGCAGAACCAGCCGGATCTGGGGGGGCCGAGCTTCTACCCGCCCTCAGGCTGGGCCGGGATGCTGGTGTGGCGAGTGGCGATGGCCCGCAGCGCATGGTTCAAGTGCTGGGTGGAGGACAATGAGTTCTTCCGGCGCTTCAACCGCGCCTACTACGACGCCTTCACTGAGACGCTGCCGGGGGACGTCCCGGCCCTGCGGGTGCTGGCGGCGCAGGTGGTGCCGGAGGTGGAGGGGCTGCCCTTCCAGGAGTGGTTCCAGCGCCAGTGGGTGCTGGACACCAGCGTGCGCATCGGTCCGAAGCTGTTCGTCTGGAACATTCCACTGACGCAGTCGGTGGCGCTGATCGCGGAGCATTTCTACACCACATTCGAGGGCGATGAGCAGCCGCGGGGCGGCCAGGCGCGCACCACCTACTGGAGCTACGACTTCCGCACCTCGCTTTACGCGGAGGAGGGCAACACCATCAGCATCCCCGCCTCCGGAGACGGCGCTGGCGAGGGCTTCCTGATCCCCACGTTCTTCAACATCGGCGGGCCGCAGAACATCACGGTGCAGGTGGACCTGGGCTCGCTGCGGCGGGACCTGCCATTCCCGTACGGCCAGCGCGGGTTCGAGCTGGGCGAGAACAACCTCTACGGCTGCATCGTCGCCGCCACACAGGGCAGCATCGACGTGGAGGGCGGGGCGGGCCTGGAGGACGTAGCCGTTCAGCGCGGGGTGTGGGGCGACCGCATCACGCAGGCGGCCCTGACGCCGCAGCAACTCCGGGTCACCTTCACGAACCAGGACGAGCAGTCGATCACCCGCGCGTTCAACGTGGCCTGGGACTCCTACGTGACCTTCCTGCACGGCGGTCAGCAGGAGAGCCTGACGAAGACGTGGTCGGCCGCCCCGCCGGGCCTGCACCTGATCTCCTTCCCGGTTCGGCCCCTGACGCAGGATCTGGCGGCGGTCCTGGGCATCGACCCCGAGAGGCTGCTGGTGGCGAGGTGGGACCCCAGCCTGCCGGGGGAGAGCAAGTACGCCATCTGGCCGCGGACCGAGCCGGTGGCGCCCGGTCGGGGCTACTGGCTGCGGATCTTCGATGACGTGACGGTATCGCTGCAGGGCGTGCAGGAGCCGGAGGAGCGACCGGTGGTGGTGCCCCTGAAGGTGGGCTGGAACATGATCGGCCCGCCGCGCACGGAGGCGGTGGAGGTGGCGTCGCTGCAGTTCGCCGCCGAGGGCGAGGCGGCGGTGGACTACGCTGAGGCCGTTGACCGGGGCATCATCCAGGAGGGCATATTCGGCTACTCGTCCGAGGAGGGCTACGCCATCGAGGAGACGCTGCAGCCCTTCGCCGGCTACTGGATTCGGTGCCTCCGAGCCGACGGCGCGCTGATGCGCTTCCCGGCGGTGAACGTGTCCTCCGCGCAGGCCCCGGCATCGGCGGATCCTCCAGGCGGCGACCTGCAGTGGCGGCTGCCCATCGTGGCGGAGGCGGGCGGGATGCGCGGCTCGGCCTGGATAGGAGCGGCCCCGGACGCCACGGACGGCCTGGATCGCCACGACCTGCAGGCTCCGCCGGACTTCGGGCCGCGGGTGAGCGTGCGCCTCGACCCGGCCGGCGACGGGAGTGCTGCCTACATCAGCGATGTCCATCCCCCCGACGGCGAGGGGACGTACAGTCTGCGGGTGCTGAGCACGCTGCCCGGCCGGCCGGTGCGCCTGAGCTGGCCGGACCTGAGCCGGGTGCCGGACCATCTGGCCCCGGTGCTGGTGGATGAGGCCAGCGGGAGGCGGATGTACATGCGCACCAGCGCGGGGATGGAGCTACCGGGGGGCGAGGAGGGCGTGGATCGCAGGCTGCAGGTGGAGCTGAACGCCCGCGGTGACGGGCCGCTGATGGTCAGCGCCATGTCCGCGATGCAGACCGCGGGCTCGACGGCGCAGATCGTCTTCAGCCTCAGCGTGCCGGCGGACGTGGAGGTCTCAGTGCTGAACATCGCGGGCCGGCCGATCCGCACGCTCGGCGGCGGCCTGCAGGCGCCCGGGCAGACCACGCTGAGCTGGAATCTTCGCGACAACGGAGGGCGGCTGGTGCCCGGTGGGCTCTACCTGGTGCGCCTGCGCGCCCGGGATGACAGCGGCCGCCAGACGCAGGCACTACGCCCGCTGCAGGTCGCCCGATGATGAGCTGCGGCCGGCGGGTGAGGCAGGCGGACCGAGCGCGTGGGGCGGCAACGGCCGCCCTGCTGAGCGGGGTGGTGGCAGCGGTGGCGCTGGCCTGCGGTTGTGGCGGCCTGCCGCCCATGGAGGAGGGCGAGGAGCAGGGCGCCGTGGTGGTGATGGTGGTGGAGGAGGAGACCAACGAGCCGCTGGAGGTGCCGGCCACCGTGATCGTGGGCGGGGTGCGGGGGACTCTCAAGCCCAGCGACCAGCAGCTCGTGCTGCGGGATGTGCCGCTGGGGACCGGAACGCCGCCCACCCAGCCGATGACTATCACGGCCGAGGGGTATGTGACGCGTACGCAACAGGTCCAGCTCAACATCACCACCGCGACCTGGGTCACCGCCACGGTGCAGGCGGCCGACACCGCCACCACCGGTACGGTCTCGGGCACCGTGACCGATGTCGAGAGCGCGGAGCCCGTTGTGAACGCCTTCGTGCAGTTCAGACCGCCCGAGGGCGGAGAGCCGCTCGTGGCGGGAT
>JBNGDZ010000239.1:5954-7252 GCA_049975765.1 Armatimonadota bacterium | reverse complement strand
TATTGACATCTGAGCAGCCATTGATCGCGGAGGGGCCGTCCTGAGTGCGACTGCGCAGCAGTCGCGCGAATTCGGCCGACCGCAGGCTCCGGCAAACGACACTGGCGCCTCACGCGCCCGGCCCTTCTGCCGTGGACGGCCAGCGGGCCTTTGACCCGCAGGCGGGCGGGGATGTGGCGGTGGGAACCGGTCAACCCACATAGCTACTGGGGCGGGGGTGGGTCTATGGCGGAGACCGCTGGTCGCGCGGGAGAGACGCGGAAGCGTCTGCGGGCGCACTCGCCCGCGCGTTCCACCAACATCCCAAGCTCGCATCCCCGATGCCTCGTCATTGACGCCGGGCACTGGGCCTGCTACCATGCGTGTGCGATCGGTTGATCCCCGCACCCGCGAGGCAGCGATTCCCGGTGACATCCGAGCAGGCTCAGGACGTGCACGCCGAAGAGCGGGACCCGGTGGAGGCGCTGGCCAGGGCCCGGCTGGCGATCCTAGAGCAGGTCTCCAAGGTCATCGTGGGCCAGGAGGAGGTCATTGAGCACCTGCTCATCGGCCTGTTCGCGCAGGGCCACTGCCTGTTCATCGGCGTGCCGGGGCTGGGCAAGACCCTCCTGGTGCAGACCGTCGCCCGGGCCCTGGCGCTGGAGTTCTCGCGCGTGCAGTTCACCCCCGACCTGATGCCCTCGGACATCACGGGTACCGACATCCTGGATACCGACCCGGAGACCGGGGAGCGATGCTACCGGTTCGTGCCCGGCCCGATCTTCACGAACCTGCTGCTGGCCGACGAGATCAACCGCGCTCCCCCCAAGACGCAGAGCGCACTGCTGCAGGCGATGCAGGAGCGGGAGGTGACCGCCGGCGGCAGGACCTACCCGCTGGCCGACCCGTTCTTCGTGCTCGCGACGCAGAACCCCATCGAGCAGGAGGGAACCTACCCGCTCCCGGAGGCGCAGCTTGACCGCTTTCTGCTGAGCGTTTACGTGGACTACCCCCGCCACGATGAGGAGAAGCAGATCGTGGAGGAGACCACCTCGGCCTACGCGCCGGAGGTCAAGGCGGTGCTGAGCGCCGAGGAGATCGTGTACCTGCAGCGCGCCGTCCGCGAGGTGCCGGTCGGAGATCACGTGCTGGACTACGCCGTGCGGCTGGGGCGCTCCAGCCGCCCGGAGGACCCCATCGCACCGGAGTTCGTGCGGCGCTGGGTGGCGTGGGGTGCTGGTCCGCGGGCCTCGCAGACGCTGGTGCTCACGGCCAAGACTCGCGCGATGCTACACGGCCGGCCGGTGCCGTCGATCGAG
>JBNGDZ010000239.1:4612-5944 GCA_049975765.1 Armatimonadota bacterium | reverse complement strand
CCGCCATCGCGTCATCACGAGCTTCGCCGCGGAGGCCGACGAGATCACCGGCGACCAGGTGGTGGAGAGCCTCCTGGAGGCGGTGCCGGAGCCGTGAAGATCAGCCGCCAGCTCCTCTCCGCCGGTGGCGTGGTCGTCAGGCGCGATCGCCATGGGACAAGAGTGCTGGTGCTGCATCACCGGGAGACTGACGAGTGGCGGCTGCCGAAGGGGAAGCTCAGGGCGGGGGAGAGCGCCGCCAACGCCGCCGAGCGGGAGGTGCGGGAGGAGACCGGCCTGGTGCTGTCCGCGGGGCGCTACCTGGGGGTGACGCACTACTTCTACGCCGACCCCGACCGCGCAGGCTGCGTCAGCAAGTTCGTGTTCTTTTTCGAGATGGACGCGGGCGACGAGCCGGTGGCCCTGGAGGAGACCTTCGATGACGCCCAGTGGCTGCCGCCGCGGCAGGCCGTGGAGCGGCTGAGCTGGGACAATGAGGCCGAGATGGTAGCCCGAGCCCTGCAGTGGCTATGAGGCTCAGAGAGCAGATGTGAAAAGGCGCCGGGCTACAGCCCGGCGCCTTGTTCGCTGTGCGGTGCGTGACTACTCAGGGACGAACGGCAGCAGCGCCATCTCTCGGGCGCTCTTGATGGCCTTGGCGAGTTGAGCCTGGTGCTTCCGACAGGTGCCGGTCTGGCGTGCCTTGCGAATGCCCCACTCGTCATCGAGGTACCGCTTGAGCAGCGGCACGTTCTTGTAGTCGATGATGTTCTCCTCAGGCGCCACGCAGAAGCGGCAGGCCTTCTTCCTTCGGCCACCGCGCCCGCGGGAACCTCCACTGTGTCGCGCCACGTTGCAATCCTCCTACTGTGTGCGTCCGGTGCTCGGGATCACGAGTATACAGCAGCCTCCGGGGAGCGTCAAGCGCACCACTACCGACAATGCGAAAACGCACCCAGCGGGGCAAGCTGAGCCAGCCGGGGCAAGATGCCTGGTGGCGCCTCCGGGCCTCCTCGCAAAAGGGAATCGCTACCCCGGCGGGGAACCCCAGGGCGTAGCATTCATTCGGCCCGGAGTCCCACGCCACCGGCCCACGTTGAAATCGGAGGAAAGAGCCCATGCCCGATCGCGATGCGCACCGTTGCTCCGCCGAGGAGTTCGAGGCGTGGGCCGCGCACGTCATGGACCCCGTGGAGCCGATGGTCTACAGCGGCTCGTCGCTGCGCGCGGTCGCCATGCCCATGGGCGGGCTCGGCGCCGGAAGCGTCGCTCTTGCCGGCGACGGGACGCTGCGCCAGTGGCAGATCTTCAACCAGGTCAACCACACCGCCTTCGTGCCGGGGACCTTCTTCG
>JBNGDZ010000239.1:0-4602 GCA_049975765.1 Armatimonadota bacterium | reverse complement strand
GTACGGGCCCAGGCGGCAGGGGCGGGAGAGGCGCCCGTGGCGCGGCTCCTGCAGACGGACTGCTTCTACCACGAGGAACTGGAGCCGGCAGAGAGCACCAGCGACCACCTCATCCCCGATGAGGCCAGGCGGCTGGCTGCGATGTTCCCGTGCGTCAGCGACATCGAGTACGTCGGGGAGTACCCCATCGCACAGCTCCGGTACGTGGATGACGAGCTTCCCGTGGAGGTGCGCCTGGAGGCCTTCAATCCTCTGATCCCGCTCAACTCGAAGGACTCGGGTCTGCCGTGTGCCATCTTCGGGTTCGAGGTAGAGAACACATCCGACAGGCGGGTGCAGGTGGCCGTGCTTGGCTCGCTGCAGAACGCGGTGGGCTACGATGCCGGCAGCGGGATCGCCGGCACGCGCTGTCCCTGCTACGGTGTGAACGTCAACGAAGGGCGGGTCGGGGAGGGGTGGGCGGCGGTCGAGATGACGAATGCCCGGCTGCCCGCCGATCATCCAGGCCAGGGCTCGATGGCGCTGGCCGCGCTGTCGGAGGACTGCTCGGTGACAGAGCGGTGGCAGGATCCCCGCGCGCTCTGGGAGGCCTTCGTCAACAACGGTCGGCTGCTGCCGGCCGCGCCTGCCGGCGGGAGCCCGGAGGGAAGCACCTACAACGGCGCGGTGGCGATACACACGTCCCTGGAGCCGGGCGAGACGAACCGCCGGGTCTTTGTCATCGCCTGGCACTTCCCGAACCATTACGTCAACTGGGACCAGTCGGGCTTCGGAATCACCGACACGAAGAGCCGGCTGTGGCTGGGGAACATGTACGCCAACTGGTTCGACTCCGCCATGGATGTGGTGGAGTACGTCGAGGAGCGCCTCGATGGCCTGACGCAGCAGACGCGCCTCTACCGCGACACGCTCTACGACACCACGCTGCCGTACTGGTTCATCGACCGCGTCTCCTCGCAGGCGGCCACGCTGCGCACGCAGACCTGCCTGTGGAACGAGGACGGTAACTTCCACGGCTTCGAGGGCGCCCGCGGCGCCGTACACGGCATCTGGGGCCTGGCCGAGGGATGCTGCCCCCTTAACTGCACGCACGTGTGGAACTACGAGATGACGCTCTCCCGTCTCTTTCCCGACCTGGAGCGCACCATGCGCCGCACGGACCTGATGGTCCAGCTCACCGAGGAGGGCGGCGTCATCTTCCGCACCGTGCTGCCGCTGTATCTTCCCCGCTGGCACGTGGACGAGAACAGCCAGCGCACCAACATCGCCTGCGACGGGCACTGGGGGACCATCCTCAAGGTCTGCCGGGAGTGGCAGCAGTCCGGCTCGGACCGGTTTCTCGACGAGATGTGGCCGGAGGTGGTGCGGGCGGTTGAATACGGCTTCGAGCGCTGGGATGACGACGCGGACGGGGTCCTCGATGGGCCGCAGTGGAACACCTACGATCTCTACTTCTACGGGCACAACAGCTACTGCTCTCTGCTCTACCTGGCGGCGCTGCTGGCGGTGGAGGAGATGGCGGCCTGGCGTGGTGAGAGCGATCTGGCCCGGCAGTGCCGCCGGCGCTTTGAGAGCGGCAGCGCCACAATCGACGAGGAGCTCTTCAACGGGGAGTACTACGAGCAGCACTTCGACGAGAGCGTCGAGGGGGCCGACCGCCGGCAGTACGGAAAGGGCTGCCTGTCCGACCAGCTCTTCGGCCAATGGTGGGCGCACAGCCTGGACCTGGGCTATCTGCTGGATCCGAAGCAGGTGCGGGCGGCGCTTGAGGCGGTCTATCGCTACAACTTCCAGCACGACTTCGTGGACCACCGCCAACAGCCGCGCGTTTTCGTCTCGGACTGGGACAAGGGCCTGCTGACCACCACCTGGCCGCGCGGAGGGCGCCAGGTGGTGCCGATGCTCTACAGCGATGAGGTCTGGACGGGTATCGAGTTCCAGGTCGCCGGCCACATGCTCTTCGAGGGGCTCACCGAGGAGGCCATGCACATCGTCAGGGCCGCCTATGAGCGCCACGACGGCCGCTGGAGAAGCCCGTGGAACGAGATCGAGTGCGGCGACCACTACGCGCGACCGATGAGCTCGTGGTGGATGCTGGAGGCCGCCGCCGGGCGCGCCTGGCACGGGCCCAGGGGCCTGCTGGCCTTCGACCCAGGCGTGACGCCCCGTGACTTCCGCTGCCTCTTCATCACCGGAGAGGGCTGGGGGAGCTTCGCCCAGCAGCGGGAGGAGCGCTCCCAGCGCAACAGCATCTCGCTGGCGTGGGGCACGTTGGCCCTACGGAGGCTGCGTCTTGGGCTGCCCGAGGGCGTGGAGGGCGAAGCGGAGGTGGCCGTCCACCTCGGTGGTGCCGAGATGGAGGCCGAGACGCGGATCGAGGATGGCCGGCTCTTCGTCGAGTGGGAGGACGGAGTGGAGCTGGCCGCGGGAGGCGACGAGCTGTCGGTGGGCATCACGTGGTGAGGCTCGGTGGCTGACGAGACGACCGACGCTGCGGTGACCTGGGAGGCCGCGGACCGCGGTGCTAGCTGCACCATGGGCTGCTTCGCCACCCTTCTGCTGCTCCTCGGGCTGGGGAGTCTGCTGTGGTATACGACCGGTGGAACCTGGAAGCTGATCGTGGGAGGCGTGAGCCTGGCAGCAGGCGTGGGGCTGGTGCTGTTCATGCGCTCTCGGCGGCGCGGGCGGTGGGAGATCACCATCGATCCCGAGCCCGAGGTGGTGCGCATCTTCACTCGCGAGATGGGCGTCGAGAATGAGCGAGAGATTCCGTTCGCGCAGATTCAGGAGATCGAACTGCGCGAGATCAGGCGGGATGTGACCATCGGCGAGAATGTGCCCTACCAGCTTCCCGTCTTCCGGCTCTGTGACGGCGAGGAGGTGGCGCTGGACGAGCGGATGTCCATTCGCGACCCGGACCGCGCCGAGGAGACTCTCGCGCGGATGCGGAAGCTGGTGCACGGTGCCGGTAACAAACACGGCACCGGAGGCGAAGAAGCCAGCGACACTCCCGGACACGACGGGGCAAGCGGCTAAGGCGACCCGGAAGCCTCAGCACAGAGCGCCGGGAGCCTTGTAGTGTACGGCGGGGGAGCTCAAGACACAGTCGAAGCGCGTGATGGATTCGGGGTAACGTACTCAGGAGGTGGCGGACATGACGCGGTCTCTCACCATCGGTGTGCTCATCGTCGCCGTGCTCACCATGATGTGCACTGCCGCGGAGGCAGGGCTCTTCGACGACATCAAGGACAAGCTGCCGGGCGCAGACGACGTCAAGGACAAGCTGAAGCTGAGGATTCCCGACCTGGGGCGGATACTTGATGAGGGGCCCGCGATAGCCACCAGCTTTGATGATGCCGTTACCGGCGTCCCTTTCCTCGATGACCTCGATCCGGCCGTGACGGCCCCGATGACGCAGCTTCCCTTCACCGGTGACGGGGGCTTCATCGTGGCGCTGCCGGGAATGTACGAGCTGGAGGCGCGCTCGTTCTGCCTCCACGCGGGCACCTACGGTCCCGGCCACGGTCGCGGCTACCTGTACGCCCCACTCAAGGGCAAGCTGGCGGGCGTCATCCAGAACGTGTTGGACAGATACATGAGCCATGCGGAGCTCGATCAGCGGAAGGTGCAGTCCCTCATCTGGGGCATCCAGGCGAAGACCAAGATCTCGGAGATGCCGGGAGAGCTGCGGGAGGTCGCTGAGGTCCTGCTGACCGAGCGTGAGATCCGCCGCCTCAACGGCGGCGCACTGGGGATGGTGCCTGAGGAGCTGTTCGACCAGGCCTTCGTGGACGTGCCGGAGGAGGTCCGGATGGTCCTGGAGGCGGAGGCGCGGCTGCGCAACCGCCTCTCGCGCGAGGTGTATGACTTCGATGCCCTGGAGGAGGTGGCCGTGCTCAGCGGGGAGCCGCCCGCCGAGGAGGGCGGGCCGGTGGTGCCGCTGGGGCGCTGGTCATTCCATCCGGACGGCTTCTTCGTGCGCTACTTCCCGCACGGGTACTCCCGGACGACGGTTCAGCTCTACGATCCGGAGCCATTTGCCGTCATCGCGGATGAGCTGGGCCGCATCACCAGGATCGCGAACCGGTACGGCTACGCCATCGAGGCGGAGTACGGGGACGCGCAGATGGAGCTAGAGGCCGATGACGGGGTCAAGGCCTGTGCGCTGGCCGCCCTGCGCCTGGTGTCACCTGACGGCGAGGCCCTGGCCCTGGACGTGCCGCCGGAGGCCGTCACACTGGTGGGGCTGCCGTCGGGGGATGGACGTCCCGCCGGCGCGGCCGGGGAGCTTTACGACCTGGCGGAGGAGACCCTTCGGCAGGTGCGAGAGCTCGCGAGTCACGTGGAGGGGGCGTCGCCCGAGTCCGCGCTGGCGAGCAATGTGATCGACCTGACGCACTTCACGAACGCCCTGGAGGCCGTCGTCGGCGAGGCCGACTCGCAGATGCCAGCCCTGCGACAGTGGCTCAACATGACCCGACGGGCGTCGGCGTCGGAGCTGTTCCTGATGCTCAAGGGGGTGGAGCCGGGCGAGACGATGCAGACAAACTTCCGGAGGACCGGCAAGAGTGTGCGCCTTGCATGTCTGTCGCTGTCGGGCGC
>JBNGDZ010000238.1:0-7255 GCA_049975765.1 Armatimonadota bacterium | reverse complement strand
GACGAGCGGGCCGAGACCGAGGCCGCCGAGGAGGAGGAGGAGGAGGAGGAGGAGGAGGAGGAGGAGGAGGAGGAGGAGGAGTCTGAGGCGGAGCCGGAGTAAGGGAGTAACACCATGCACGGGCGTGAGGTGAATAGGGGGAGCCGGCCGGGGCACGACTGAGGCACCGATGTCCATCGCAGGAGGCACTGATGTCTGACGACGGCATCACTCGCACGCTCGAGAGACTCTCCGACAGGCTGCCGCCGCAGGACCTGGAGGCTGAGCAGGCCACCCTGGGCGCCATGCTCATGGAGGCGGGGGCGGTCAGCCGCGCCATGGCCATCGTCGGCGAGCAGGACTTCTACCGGGAGGCGCATCGCGAGATCTTCTCGGCTATCCAGGCGGTGGAGGAGCGCGGCAACCCGGTTGACGTGGTCACGGTCGGCGCCGAGTTGCGCCGGCGCGAGAAGCTGGCGAGCGTCGGCGGAGGGGAGTACCTCACCGCCCTCATCGGCGAGGTCCCCACCACCGCGCACGTCGTGCGCTACGCCACCATCGTCCACGACAAGGCCGTCCTGCGGCGGCTGATCCAGGCCGGGGGAGAGATCCAGGCGCTGGCCTACGACAACCCCGAGGACCTGGGGACGGCCCTCGACCGCGCGGAGCAGCGGATCTTCAAGATAGCTCGTGAGCGCTCCAGCAAGGACTACACCGAGTTGGGGCCGGTGGTGCACGAGACCTTCGACCATCTCGACAGCGTCTACAGGAACAAGGGCTTTCTGGCGGGCATAGCCACCGGTCTCAAGGAGTTCGACCGGATGACGTCGGGCCTGCAGCGGGGGGACCTGGTCATCGTCGCGGGCAGGCCCTCGATGGGCAAGACCTCGCTGATGGTCAACAACATCGCCATGCACGCCGCGCTCGACGAGGCGGTGCCTGTGGGGATCTTCTCTCTGGAGATGTCGGCCCAGCAGCTCGCCGAGATGCTCCTGTGCGCACGGGCGCAGGCCAACTCCTGGCGCCTGAGGCGGGGGCAGGCCACCAAGCCGGAGTGGGGGCGCATCGGCCAGGCGGTCGGCGCCCTGGCGGAGGCCCCCATCTACATCGATGACACCCCGGGTATCTCCATCATGGAGCTGCGCTCCAAGGCCCGCCGCATGAAGTCCCAGCATGACGTGGGGATCATCTGCGTGGACTACCTGCAGCTTGTGACCACCGATCGCCGCTCGTACGAGAACCGGCACCAGGAGATCGGGGAGGTGGCGCGGGCCATGAAGGCGCTGGCCCGGGAGCTTGACGTGTGCGTCGTCCTGGCCTCCCAGCTCTCCCGCTACGTTGAGCGCCGCGAGGACAAGCAGCCCATCCTCTCCGACCTCGCCGAGTCCGGCTCGATCGAGGCGGAGGCCGACCTGATCTGCATGCTGTACCGCTCCAGCTACTACGAGCGGAAGAAGTCGGCGGAGGAAGTGGAGGCGGAGGCAGAGGCCTCCGCCGGCAAGTCAAGCCCTGAGCCCAGCGATCACATGGACCGGACCGCGCAGATCATTATCGCCAAGCACCGCAACGGTCCGGTCGGCACCATCGACCGCACCCTGGGCTTCAAGGAGGACTCCCGAGTCTTCGTGAACCTTGAGATCTACCGGGAAGCTGAGGTCTATCAATGAGGATCCTCGTGGTCGGCTCCGGGGGCCGGGAGCATGCTCTGACCTGGAAGATCGCCCGGAGCGAGCACTGCGACGAGCTGTTCTGCGCCCCGGGCAACGGCGGCATCGCCCAGGTCGCGGAGTGCGTTCCCATCGACGCCGAGGATATCGAGGCCCTCGGCGACTTCGCCGAGCAGGAGCGCATCGACCTTACCGTCGTGGGCCCTGAGCGGCCGCTGATCATGGGCATCGCCGATCACTTCCGCAGCCGCGGGCTGACCATCTACGGCCCCAGCGCAGCCGCCGCCCGGCTGGAGGGCTCCAAGGCCTTCGCCAACGAGATCGTCCAGCGCGCCGGAGGGCTGGGGAAGCACTTCGAGGTATTCGACGATCCGGACGCGGCGGGCGACTACGTCCGGGAGCACGGCGCTCCCATCGTCATCAAGGCCGACGGCGACGCGGCCGGCAAGGGCGTGACCGTCGCAGCGACCGTGGACGAGGCCCTGGACGCCATTGACCGCACCATGGTGGAGAGGGCCTTCGGCTCGGCCGGGGACCGGGTGGTCATCGAGGAGTGCCTGTTCGGACAGGAGTGCTCCATCAAGGTCTTCTGCGACGGCGAGAGCATCCTGCCCATGGTCCCCTCGCAGGACTACAAGCGCGTCTACGACGGCGACGAGGGGCCCAACACCGGTGGCATGGGCTGTTACTCTCCGGTGCCCTTCCTCACCGACGAGATGCTCCAGGACATACTCGACAACACTATTCGGCCCAGCGTTGAGCAGATGGCCGCCGACGGCAACCCCTACGTGGGCACCCTCTACGGCGGCATGATCCTCACCGAGGAGGGCCCGCGGCTGCTGGAGTACAACTGCCGATTCGGCGACCCGGAGACGCAGGTGGTGCTGCCGAGGCTCGAGACCGACCTCGTGGAGCTGCTGGTAGCCACGGTGGAGGGGCGGCTGGACGAGGTGGAGGCCACCTGGCGCGACGACCGCTGCGTCTGCGTTGTCTGCGCCTCAGGAGGCTACCCGGAGGCCTACGAGAAGGGCATGGAGATCACCGGCCTGAAGGACGCCGCGGAGGATGACGCCGTCGTGATCTTCCACGCCGGGACCCGGCGCGTGGGCCGACGGTACCATACCGACGGCGGGCGGGTGCTGGGGGTCACGGCGCTTGGCGAGACCTACCGGCAGGCGCGCGACCGGGCTTACAACGCCGTGCGGCGGATCGACTTCGAGGACATGTACTTCCGCACCGACATCGCCGAGCGGGCCGTGGGGAGTGACTGAGACGATGGGTGACGGTGCGCCGCTGGTCGGGATCGTGATGGGCAGCGAGTCCGACCTGGAGGTCATGCGGCCGTGCGCCGAGCTTCTCGACGAGCTTGGGGTGGCCCACGAGACGCGCGTCATGTCCGCACACCGCACCCCCGACCTGGTGGCCCAGTGGGCCTCAAAAGCGGCCGAACGGGGGCTGAAGGTCATCATTGCAGGAGCCGGGGCGGCCGCCGCGCTCCCGGGCTGCGTGGCGGCTCAGACGATGCTTCCCGTCATCGGCGTGCCCATCGACGCCACGCCGCTGAGCGGCGTCGATGCACTCCACAGCATGGTGCAGATGCCCTCCGGAGTGCCGGTTGCCACGGTCTCGATCGACGGGGCCACCAACGCCGCCGTGCTGGCGGCACGTATCCTGGCCATTGACGACCCGGAGCTGACCAGGCGACTCGAGGAGATGACCGCGGCGCGCAGGGCGGCGGTCATCGAGAGCGATCGGCGCGTGCACCGGGAGGCACCATGAACGCGCACCACCGATGCGGAGCCTGCCGTCGATGGCCGCCTCAGAGGGCCTGGGGTGACGCCTGCGGGGTCTGCGGAATCCAGGCGCCGGGCACCGACGACATCTCGCGCCTGTGCTACTTCGGCCTGTTCGCCCTGCAGCACCGCGGGCAGGAGAGCGCGGGAATCGCTGCAGGCGCCGACGGGGAGATCGACGTCCACACCGGGATGGGGCTGGCCACCGAGGTCTTCGATGACGAGGACCTCTCACGGCTGCAGGGCGACGTGGGCCTCGGCCACGTCCGCTACTCCACCATGGGCTCAAACGTCATCGAGAACGCGCAGCCCTTCGTGGCGGAGCATCGCAGCGGACCCTTTGCCCTGGCGCACAACGGGAACATCGTCAACGCCAGGGCCCTTCGCGATGAGCTGGAGGCGGGCGGAGCGGTCTTCCAGGCAAGCAGTGACACGGAGGTCATCACCCAGCTCATCGCCCGCTCCAGCCACAAGCGCCTCGAGGACGCTATCGCCGAGGCCATGCATCGGATGCAGGGCGCCTACTCGCTGGGCATCATCACTCCAGATCGGCTGATCGCCGTGCGCGATCCCCAGGGAGTCCGCCCCCTGTGCGTGGGGCAGCTCAACGGGGAACACTGGGTCGTCGCCTCGGAGACCTGCGCGCTGCACCCCATCGGCGCTGACTACGTTCGCGAGGTGGAGCCGGGCGAGATCATCAGCTTCGCCGGCGGCGAGATGCATCCCATCCAGGTGGTCGAGCCCGAGCGCAAGGCCTGCTGCATCTTCGAGTTCATATACTTCGCCCGCCCCGACAGCCACATCTACGGACGCTCCATCTACCAGTCGCGGGTGCGCATGGGCCATATGCTCGCCAGGCAGGCGCCCGTGGAGGCCGACATGGTCATGGGCGTGCCGGAGACGGGCATCCCGCACGCGGTGGGCTTTGCAGAGGTCTCCGGCATCCCCTTCGGCGAGGGCTTCATCAAGAACCGCTACATCCACCGCACCTTCATCAAGCCCAGCCAGCGAATGCGCTCGCTGGGTGTGCGTATGAAGCTGACGCCGTTGCGGGAGGCCATCGCCGGCAAGCGGCTGGTGGTGGTCGATGACTCCATCGTCCGCGGCACGACCACCGGCCCGGAGATCGGGCTGCTGCGCGAGGCGGGGGCGCGGGAGATCCACCTGCGCATCAGTTGCCCGCCGATCAAGTACCCCTGCTTCTACGGCATCGACACCTCCGCAGGCCGGTCGGAGCTGATCGCCGCCCGCCTGAGCAAGGAGAAGATCCGCGAGCACGTCGGCGCGGACTCGCTGGAGTTTCTGAACCTGCGGAACCTCGTCAAGGCCGTAGGGCTGCCGAAGACCAACTTCTGCACCGCCTGCTTCGACAACAAGTATCCCATCCCGGTGCCGGAGGATCTGCAGGCGACCAAGTTCGACCTGGAGGAGCAGCCGGCCCGGGCCTGAGCCACGGAGGGCTGCGATGGACCAGCAGGGCCCCACCTACAGGCAGGCCGGCGTTGACATCGAGGCCGGCGAGCGGGCTGTGGAGCTGATGAAGGCCGCCGTGCGGTCCACCCACACGCCCGCGGTCATCGGCGGGCTTAGCGACTTCGGCGGCATGATGGGCCTCGGTGACGCCTACGTCGATCCTGTCCTCGTCGCCGGCACCGACTCCGTGGGCACCAAGCTCAGGATCGCCTTCGCGCTGGACAGGCATGACACGGTCGGGCAGGACTGCGTGGCGATGTGCGTGGACGACATCGTCTGCCAGGGCGCTCGGCCGCTGCTGTTTCTGGACTACATCGGCATCGGCCAGCTTATCCCCGAGGTCGTTGCGGAGATCGTGGCCGGTGTCGCCCGGGGCTGCCGGCTCGCCGGCTGCGCCCTTCTCGGCGGTGAGACCGCGGAGCTGGGGGACATGTACCAGGAGGGCGAGTACGACCTCGTGGGCTTCGCGGTGGGGGTGACGGAGCGCGACAGGATCATCGACGGCTCCGAGGTCGCCGCAGGCGACGTCCTCATCGGCCTCCCATCGTCGGGGCTGCACAGCAACGGCTACTCCCTGGCGCGCTACGTGCTCCTCGACGGCGCCGAGATGCCGCTGGACGAGCAGGTCCCTGAGCTGGGTCGGACGCTGGGCGAGGAGCTGCTGGAGCCCACGCGCATCTACGCCCGGTCGCTGGTGAAGCTGTTTGACACCGGGCCCCTCCCGCACGCCATCATGCACATCACCGGCGGCGGCATCCCCGGGAACGTCGCCCGCGGCATCCCCGAGGGCCTCACGGCGCACGTGGACATGAGCAGCTTCGAGCGCCCTGGCGTTTTCGACCTCATCCAGAGCACGGGCGGGGTCGCCGAGGAGGAGATGCGGCGGACCTTCAACCTCGGACTGGGGATGGTCGTCGCGGTCGCCGCGCAGGAGGCCGACGCCGCCTGCGACGTGCTCTCGGACGTCGGTGAGGAGCCCTCGATCGTTGGCGCGGTGCGCGAGGGGGGGCCGGGAGGCTGCGTGCTGGAGTAGACCACGCGCCGTTGCCCGGTCGTCTGGAGGACGGGACTACCTTTCCGCGCGGTCGCCCTCCGGGGAGCCCACCGGCAGGCGGACGGTGACAGTCGTGCCCTCGCCCACTCGGCTGTCGAGCTCGATGGTGCCCCCGTGCTCCTCCTCCACGATCCGTCGGCACGAGAACAGGCCCATGCCGGTGCCGCTTTCCTTGGTGGTGAAGAAAGGCTCGAAGAGCCGCGCCTGCACCTCCGGGGGGATGCCGGGCCCGGTGTCGGTGACGGAGAGCGCCACCTCGTCGCCGTCCAGCTCGGTGGCGATGGTCAGGACCCTCGGCTCCTCCTCCATGGCCTCCAGGGCGTTGAGGCAGAGGTTGAGCACGACGCGGTCGAGCTGCGTGGCGGCGGCCTCGATCCGGGGCAGGTCCTCGGCGAGCTGCAGGTCGATCTTGACGTCCTCGTGCTGCAGCTCGGTGCGGATCATGGAGAGGGCCCCGGCCACCACGTCGTTGACGTCTGTGGGGGCCATCTCCATCCGCTCCGGCCGGGCGAACGACTTCAGCCGCTCCACCAGCGCCAGCAGGCGCTGCAGTTGCCGCTCCAGTGACCGCTTTGTGTTCTCATCCACCTCGCCGCGATCCAGCGCCAGGTCCACGAGGGTGACCATGGGAGAGACGACGTTCGCCATGTCGTGAGCCACGCTCGCCGAGAGCGTGCCGATGATGGACAGCTTCTCCGCGCGGACCATCTGCTCCTGAGCGGTCTTGAGCTCCTCGTACGCGGCCTTGAGTTCGGTGTAGAGGCGGGCGTTCTCGATAGCCACCGCGGCCTGGGAGGCGATGGAGCTGACCATCTCGGCGTCCCCACGGTCGAAAACGTGCGTAGCCGAGGTGGCCTCCAGGAAGATAACGCCCAGGCTCTCGCCGGCGCGCAGGAGCGGGGCGGCGATGGCGGAGCGGATGCGCAGGTCCCGCACGGACTCCACCTGTCCGAAGCGCTCGTCGGCCATGGCGTCCGAGAGCAGCAGCGTGGACTGCTGGTGTATCGCCCGCTCGATGATGCTGCGGCTGACCGCCAACCTGCCCGACCGGTCGTCAACGGGCCATACCGCCCGCGGCTCTAGCTCGCCGGTCTCGCTGTCACGCAGCAGCAGGAAGGCCCGCTCAGCGGGGACCACGCGCATGATGCTGCGGAGCAGCTCCTCCAGCAGCTCCGACAACTCCAGCGTGCTGCCCAGAGCCGCGCCGACATCCCGCATGACGTCCAGCCGGCGCGCCAGCTCGGCAGCATCCAGCTCCCGCTGGGCCTCCATGCCCGGCTGGACCGAGA
>JBNGDZ010000237.1:0-7261 GCA_049975765.1 Armatimonadota bacterium | reverse complement strand
ATGGTGCGGGCCCCCACATTGCTGGTCATGATGACCACGGTGTTCTTGAAGTTCACCGTGCGCCCTTGCGCGTCGGTCAGACGGCCGTCTTCCATGATCTGCAGCAGAATGCTGAAGACCTCGGGGTGAGCCTTCTCGACCTCGTCAAAGAGCACCACGGAGTATGGCCGGCGGCGGACCGCCTCCGAGAGCTGACCGGCCTCCTCGTAGCCCACGTAGCCGGGGGGCGCCCCCACCAGCCGCGAGACGGCGAAGCGCTCCATGTACTCGGACATGTCGATGCGGACCATGGCATCCTCGTCGCCGAAGAGGTACTCGGCGAGCACCCGCGCAAGCAGCGTCTTCCCCACTCCGGTCGGCCCCAGGAACATGAAGGAGCCGATGGGGCGGCGGGGGTCCTTGACACCCGCCCGCGCGCGCCTGACCGCCTTCGCCACGGTGGCGATCGCCTCGTCCTGGCCCACGATCCGCTGTTTCAGCGCGCCCTCCATCTTGAGCAGGCGCTCGGACTCCTCCTGCGAGAGCTGCGTGACCGGAACGCCCGTCCAGGTGGCGACGATCTCCGCGATGTCCTGGCGCAGCACCTCCGGCCGCTCCTCGTCGGCCCAGCAGGCCTGTACCTCGTCCAGGTCCTCATCGCTGTAGCCGCCGACGTCGAAGTCGGCCTCCACGTCATCGAACTCCAGCGAGCCCTCAAGCCGGGCGGGAGGCTGATCACACTGCTCCCGGTAGCGTCGCAGCTTCACGCGCGATCCGGCCTCATCAATCAGGTCAATGGCCTTGTCGGGCAGCGCCCGGTCAGTGATGTAGCGGGCGGACAGATCGACCGCGGCGTTGAGGGCGTCGTCTGTCAGATCCACCTGATGGAAGTCCTCGTAGCGGCTCTTGATGCCCAGCAGGATATCGAGCGTCTCGTCCAGCGTGGGCTCCTCCACGCGCACGGCCTGGAAGCGCCGTTCCAGAGAGGGCGTCTTCTCCACGTGCTTGCGGTACTCGTCGGGCGTGGTGGCCCCGATGCATTGGAGCTCACCCCGCGCCAGGGCGGGCTTGAGGATGTTGGACGCGTCCATGGCACCCTCCGCCGCTCCCGTGCCCACGATGGTGTGCAGCTCGTCGATGAAGATGATGATCCGGCCCTGGGCCTGGCGAATCTCCTCCATCACCCGCTTCATGCGCTCCTCGAACTCGCCGCGGTACTTGGTGCCCGCCACCAGGCTGGCCAGGTCCAGTGCCACCAGGCGCCGGCCCTGCAGCGGCTCCGGCACGTCATTGGAGGCGACGCGCTGGGCCAGGCCCTCGGCGATGGCCGTCTTGCCCACGCCGGCGTCGCCGATCAGGCACGGGTTGTTCTTGGTCCGCCGGCACAGGATCTGGATGACGCGCTCGAGCTCAGGCGCGCGACCGATGATGGGGTCCAACTGATTCTCGCGGGCCAGCTTGGTCAGGTCCCGGCTGTACTGGTCGAGAGTCTGCGTATCACTGGGCTCATCGGAGCCCTCGCCCTGACTGCGCGCCAGGTGCACGATCGCCTGCCTGACGCGGCCGGCGTCAACGCGATGGCGACGCAGCACGCGATAGGCGGCTCCGCGCCCCTCCTGGGCGAGCCCCAGCAGGATGTGCTCGGTCCCGATATGATGATCGCTCAGCTCGCGGGCCTGCGCGTAGGCAAGCTGCAGCACCCGCTGTGCCTCAGGCGTAAACGAGATCTCGTTTGAGGGCTGATCCTGCGAGCCCATGTCGATGTTGCGCCGCAGGTCAGAGCGAAGCTGGCCGAGGTCCACGTTCAGAGAGCGCAGAATGTCGGCGGCCATCCCCTCGCCGAGGCGGATAAGGCCCAGCAGCAGATGCTCCGTACCGATCAGGTGCATCCGCATCTGGGAGGCCTCATCATGGGCGATGAGGATCGCTCTGCGGGCGCGGTGTGTGAATCGCTGCCAGAGTTCCATACTACCTTCGGCTCCTTGTGCGTGTGGTGCGCCGTGAGTGTCAAGCTCCGCGATCGGCTCGTGGCGTTACCGTGCGTCGCCTTGCCGGCCGCTTTCGTCGACGCACTTGGAGACGGCCCGCCGGCTGCCGCCGTGCATCCCCACCCGGCGGCATCTGCGCCGCACGCAGGAGAGGTATCGCCCGTCCCCGTCGGCCTGGTGATGATCACCCGGATCCCGTGCACCAGCACTGCCCGAAATCCCGGCTACGACCCGCCAGCATTCGCCATGCCAGTCTCCGTCCAACCGGCGTGCCGTCTTATCTATTCCCAGACACACCGCTTCCTACTCTTAGATCGGCGTCCCCTCAGACTGGGTTAGCTCGCGGAACCTGTTAAGTAGACGTTTCGTCGTCCGGCCAGGTTTCCCATCGCCGATTATCCGCCCGTCCACCTTCACGACGGGGACCAACTCGGCGGCTGTGCCGGTCAGGAAGCACTCGTCGGCGGTGTAGACCTCGCTGACCGGGAACAGCTTCTCGGCTACGTCGATGCCCTCGTCCACCGCCAGCTCCATCACGACCGCGCGAGTGATGCCATCCAGAATGCCCGCCTCTACCGGGGGCGTGATAAGCTCCTCGCGTGCGAGGATGAAGATGTTATCACCGGTGCACTCCGAGACCATTCCCTGGTTGGTGAGCATGATCCCCTCCTGCACCCCGGCCTGAATGCACTCGATCTTGCCCAGAATGTTGTTGAGGTAGTTGAGTGACTTGATGCCCGGGTCGAGGCTGACCGGCGAGTTCCGCCGCGTCGATACGGTGATGAGGGGCAGCCCCGTCTCGTACAGCTCCTCGGGATACAGCTGGATGTTGGCTGCGATAATGACGACCGTTGGGGTGGGACACTTGCGCGGGTCCAATCCCAGATCGCCGACGCCGCGCGTGACGATCATGCGGATGTAGCCGTCGCGCACCTCGTTAGCCCGGCATGTCTCAAGGGTGGCCTCTGCCAGCTCCTCGTGCGAGAGCGGGATGTCGAGCATGAGTGCGCGCGCCGAGCGGTTCAGGCGCCTGAGGTGCTCGTCGAGACGAAACACCCGGCCGTTGTAGACGCGGATGCCCTCGAACACCCCATCGCCGTACAGCAGACCGTGGTCGTAGACCGATATCTTGGCCTGCTCACGCTCCACAAGCTCACCGTCGAGGTAGATCAACTGAGCCATCCAGAGTCGCTCCCGCTCGCGGCGGCCCTGATGGTACGCGACGCAGCCCCGCGGGGTAGATGCAGTACAACCGGCGACGATGGTGCCGCCGGTCCTGTAAGATTGTAGCACATTCGGCGGCGTGCCGCAACTGCAGCGTCTCGAGCCGCAGCGACCACAAGTGGCGGCCGGCACCCACGCAATCGCGCTGCCCTCGCGCAGTCACTGACAGCGATCCTCCCTCCGCGCCCGCCCGGTCGTTGTCGATCAGACTGCAGCGCAGTCTCCGGAAGCCCGACCTACGCGAAGCGTGAGCCGGTGCCCTTCGCCGCCAGCTTGCAGCTTGTCGCTCGCTGCTCGTCGCTGCCGTGACCCGCCGTCTAAGCCCAGGTCATCTCCCCAGGCTCCTCGAAGATCGCGCAGTCCTGCAGGAACTCCACGGCCTTCAGGAAGCCCTCGTTGGCGGTCATCAGCGAGTCCTCGTGCTCGATCGACAGCGGCCCGTCGTAGCCGCACATGCGCAGCGTGGAGATGAGGTCCTTCCACTCCAGGTCGTCGTGGCCGTAGCCGAGGCTGCGGAAGATCCACGAGCGGTTGAGCTCGTCGCCGTAGTGCTTGGCGTCCAGCACGCCGTTGACCTTCGCGTTCCAGTCGTAGACGCACACATCCTTGGCGTGGAAGTGCTTGATGACCTCCCCGTGCTCCTGCAGCCAGCGGATGGCGGCGGTGGGGTCGATCCCCTGCCACCACAGGTGCGAGGGATCGAAGTTCGCGCACATTCGCTCTCCACAGGCCTCCCGCAGCTTCATCAGCGTCTCCGGGTTGTAGACCAGGAAGTTGGGGTGCATCTCGAAGCAGAAGTCCACGCCCCGCTTGTCGGCGTACTGATTCTCGCGCGTCCAGTACTCGATGGCGACCTCCCACTGGTACTCCAGAGCCTCAAGGTGGTCCTCCGGCCAGGGAGCGACGACCCAGTTGGGGACCTTGTCGTCCGGCCCGCCGCCGGGCAGCCCCGAGAAGCCGTTGACGCAGCTCACCCCGCACTGCTGGGCGAGGTCGCAGGTGGCGCGCCACACCTCGTGATGCTCCTCGGCGACGGCCTTGTTGGGATGCAGCGGGTTCCCGTGGCAGGAGAACGCGGAGATCTCCAGCCCATGGTCGGCGATCATGGCCAGAAAGTCCTCGCGCTTGGCCTTATCGCCCTTGAGCTCGAACGGGTTGCAGTGGGCGTCGCCGGGGTAGTTGCCGGTGCCGATCTCGATGGTCTCGAGCCCGGCCTCGGCGAAGAACTTGAGAACCTCCTCGAGTGGCTGTGCGCTCCATGCGGCACTCAACGCTCCGACTTTCATCGCTGTACTCCTCCCTCTGTTCGCTTATCACGCGGCTCTGTTGACAGGATTGGAACTCCACCGAAACCCCCACACGAAGACAGACAGGGCGCCTCGGCAGTGCGTCAGTCCGTTGAGCCGCCGGGTGGCTGACGCTCATTGCTTCTGGCCCGGAAGAACCCCTCGCTGAACTGGGCGTTGCCGTCAGTGAGCATGGGCATGACGACCACGAAGGCGATGACGTTCGCGACCACCGACAGCGCCAGCAGCAGGTTCGTCGCCAGGCTCTCCGGCCCCAGCGCCCAGCAGATCACGAGGGCGATATGCAGCGCCAGCCACACCACCACGAAGGTGGCGCAGATGGGGCAATCCGTCAGCTCCTCAGATGCCATGGCCGCCCCGCTACCTCCGGTCGGACGGCCCCCGCCGGCGCTTGCCGATGCGCGTGATCCACGGCGCCAGCACCACGAAGAGCAGTCCGATCACCGCGGTCACTCCCGCCACCGCCACTATCGCCATCCACGTCACGGCGGCTCACCTCGTCGGTCGGGCGTCGTCATCGGGCAGGCGCATACCGCTTGACCGCGCAGGCGCCGGCTCCCGCTGGCTCGCAAGCGCGCCAGGCCATGGAACGACACGGGTCTGTCCTGCGCAGCGTCGCTGGTGCCCCGCCGTTGCTTGCGGCTTGCAGCCTGTAGCTTGCAGCTTGGGCCTCGGCGCGCGCCGCCGCTACAGCCCGACCTCCTCCCACCGGCCGCTGTCGGCGGCCTTCTCGCAGGCCGCGAGCACCTTCTGCGTGCGCAGCCCGTCCACGAAGCTCGGCCAGGGCTGCTCGCCCTTCGCGATGGCCTGGCAGAGGTCGAAGACGGTGTTGATGAAGGTGTGCTCGTAGCCGATGATGTGCGCCGTCGGCCAGTAGCGCGGCCCTCCCTCGTCGGGCAGGCCCATGAACGGGTGGCAGTCCTCGGTGGCCTGGATGAGGCGGAAGCCCTGCCGGTCGCCGGGGTCTTCGGTGTTGTAGTACTCCAGCTCGTTCATCCGCTCGAGGTTGAAGCGGATTGAGCCCTTGGAGCCGTTGATCTCGAACCAGTTGTAGTTGCGGTGCCCCGCCGCGAAGCGCGTGGCCTCCATGGTTCCCAGCGCGCCGTTGTCGAAGCGGCACAGGGCGATGACGCCGTCATCGACGTCCACGGTGCCCATCTCGGCGCCCTCGGCCGCCCGCCCGCCCAGACCCGTGTCGAAGTCCTCCATCATGGGCCGCTCCTCGATGAAGGTCTGCATGGTGCAGGCGACCGAGGCGATGTCGCCGAGAATCCACAGCGCCAGGTCGATGGAGTGGGCCATGAGATCGCCCAGCGAGCCGGAGCCGGCGATGTCCTTCCGCACCCGCCACATCATGGGGACGTCGGGCGAGAGCAGCCAGTCCTGCAGATACAGCGAGCGCCAGTGGTAGATCTCACCCAGATCGCCGTTCGCGACCATCTGCTTCGCCAGCGAGATCGCCGGGGCGCGGCGGTAGTTGTGGCAGATCATGTGAATGACGCCGGCGTCCTCGACGGCCTTCACCATGCGCTCGGCGTCCTCCACGCTGGTCGCCAGCGGCTTCTCGCAGAAGACGTGCTTGCCGGCCTCCGCGGCCTTGATGGCCAGCTGGGCGTGCTGGTTGTTGGGCGCGGTGATGTCCACCAGGTCGATGTCATCGCGCGCCACCAGATCGTCCATGTCGTAGACGGTCTCCTCCCAGCCGAACTGCTCCGCGCAGGCGTCCACGCGCTCCTGCGTGCGCCCGCAGAGCACCTTCATGACCGGCTCGGCCTCGACCTCGGGGAAGAAGAATGGGACCTGTCGGTAGGCGTTGGAGTGGGCGCGGCCCATGAAGTTGTAGCCGACGAGACCAACATTGATCTGTTCCATCAGATGACCCTCCCGGCGCTGGGCCTCGCGCATCCGCCGTCAGTGATGCCATCGAGGCCAGCGCGAACGGTATGAGCGACGGTCCGATCCGCTGCTCGGCAATCGTGGCATGATAGTCTTCCGCACATCAGCGAGGAGTCCTTCAAGAGGCGCAGAAGGCGTCAGCTCAACCGAGTCCCGAGCGGCCGGAGCCGGGCGAACCATGCCGCGGCAGGATTCGGACCGGCTGACGTCCAAGTGCACCGCCGCGGAAGGACGTGAGGACGGCCGACAGACTCCGGCGGGCCAGCGCGGCTCTGCGGTCGGCCAACGGGCGAAGGGAGCGATGGCGTGTGAAGGTCCTTCTGACGGGCGGAAGCGGACTCGTGGGCTCGCGACTGGCGCCGATGCTGGCGGAGCGGCACGAGGTGATGCACTTCGAGGTCGCCGACCCGGCGGACGGCCTGCACTGGATCGAGGGCGACCTGCTGGACGCCGGGGCGGTGGCCCGCGCCTGCGAGGGCGTGGACGCGGTGGTGCACGTGGCCGCGATCCACGGCGCGGTCTGGCGCGAGGTCGGCGACCACGCCATGTTTGAGACGAACGTGATGGGCACGCACAACATCCTCCAGGGCGCAGTGGCGGGGGGCGCGCGGCGGGTGGTCTTCACCTCGTCGATCAGCGCCACCGGCCACGGTGCGGGCCCGCCGGCGCCCTACCTCCCCATCGACGAAAAGACCCCGCGCGGGCCCAGTGACCTCTACGGCCTCAGCAAGCACCTCGGCGAGCAGATCTGCCGCTTCGCGGCCGCGCGCCACGGGCTGAGCACCGTCATCCTGCGCCCCGGCTTCATCTGCGCCGAGGACGTGCCCTTCGAGCGCACCATCGACTTCCTCGTCCACATGGTGGACG
>JBNGDZ010000236.1:0-7272 GCA_049975765.1 Armatimonadota bacterium | reverse complement strand
CGAACACCTCTCCCTCGACCGGCGCGAGGTGCTGATGGTCTACGTCTTCCTGACAGTCGCTACCTCCATGGCCGGCTGCGGGATCGCCCGATTCTTCATCAACACCATCCCGGTTCCGTTCTACTACGCCACGGCCGAGAACAACTTCGAGAGCGTCCAGCGGTACATCCCTGAGTGGTTCGTGCCACACGACGCCGAGACGCTGCGGCTGCTGTACGAGGCCTCGGACGAGGGCAACATCGTCTGGGGGCCGTGGCTGAGGCCGCTGGCCGCCTGGGGCGTGTTCTTCCTGGCGCTGTGGATCACGATGATGGCCATGGTGGTGATCCTCAGGCGCCAGTGGTCGGAGAAGGAGAAGCTGACCTATCCGCTGCTGTACCTTCCCGTGGAGGTCACCGAGGGTCTCAACACCCGCGCCATGGTGGTGGACTTCTTCCGCAGCCCCATCATGTGGACGGGCTTCGCCATCGCGGCTCTGTACAACATCGGCAACATCATCAACGCCTACAACCCCGGCTTCACCGCGCTGGGCAAGTACTATGACATCGGCGCGCTGTTCACCGAGCGGCCCTGGAGCGCCATCCGGCCCCTGACCCTGCACTACCGGCCGGAGATGGTGGGCTTCGGCTACCTGGTCAGCACCGAGGTCGCCTTGAGCATCTGGGTGTTCTACCTGATGCTGCGGCTGGAGGCGGTGGCTGCGGCCGCGGGCGGCCTGGACATCGCCGGCCTCCCCTTCGTCCAGGAGCAGGGCCTGGGCGCCTACCTGGCGATGACCATCTTCCTGGTGTGGATCGCCCGCGGTCATCTTGCGGACGTCTTCCGCAAGGCCTTCGGCAGGGCGCCGGAGGTGCGCGATGATGACGAGCCGATGAGCTACCGCACCGCGGTCGTGGCCTTCGTCATCGGCCTGGCCGTGGTCCTGGCGTGGGTCAGCTACGCGGGAATGGCCCTGTGGCTGGCGATCCTCTACTTCGCGCTGCTGCTGGCGGTCGCGCTGGTCTACGCCCGCATCCGCGCGGAGGTGGGCATCCCGCTGATCTGGATGTTCCCCTACTACCAGCACTACAAGGCCATCAAGTACACGCTGGGCACCGAGCCCCTGCAGAAGTACGGCGGCTGGGGCTCGCTGACGATCTTCACCTCGCTGGTCTTCCTCTCGCGCGGTTACTACCCGTCGCTGATCGGCTACCAGGCGGAGGGCTTCCGCATCGCGCGGGAGACGAACATCCGCCAGCGGTCCATGTCCTGGCTGCTGATCATCGCCCTGGTGGTGGGCTTCTACGTGGCCATCTGGCTGCACCTGCGCGCTTACTACATGTACGGCTCCGGCGGCCTCTCGGCGCTGGGCGGCTGGGGCTACGGCATCGCCAACAGCGAGTTTGAGGCGCTCACCAGCTACACGAAGGGCCACGCCACCCCCGACGCGTGGCGGATAGGAGCCACCGCCGCCGGCTTCGTGCTCACGGCCGCGCTCACCATCATCCGGATGATCTTCCTGCGCTTCCCCCTGCACCCGCTGGCCTTCGGGATGGCCGGCTCCTACGGGAGTCTGATCTGGGGCAGCTTCTTCATCGTGTGGGTCGTCAAGACCATCGTCTTCAAGCTGGGTGGGATGTCGGCGTATCGGCGCCTGATACCCGGCTTCCTGGGGCTGGCGCTGGGGCACTACTTCACCGCCGGGATCGTGTGGGGCCTCATCGGCCTCACCCTCGGCGAGAGCACACACACCTACTACGTGTTCTTCGGCTAGCCTCCGCCGACCGACCATCGGCGTGGGAGGCGCTGTGGGAGCTGACGAGATGCGCGTGGGGCTGATCGCCGGCAGCGGGATCGAGGACCTCTACGACGAGCAGCGGCCGGAGCCCCGGACGGTGGGCACCGAGTATGGCGACGTGCGGCTCTTTCTACTCGACGCCGATGGCCGGGAGCTGGTCTTCCTCCCCCGCCACGGCAGGGGCCACTGCACCCCGCCGCATCGCATCAACTACCGCGCCAACATCCGCGCGCTGGCCGAGATGGGCTGCACCTGCGTCGTCGCCACCAACGCGGTGGGCTCGATGAACGAGCAGATGCGGCCGGGCGACCTCGTCCTCGCCGACCAGTTCCTTGACTTCACCCGTCAGCGGCCGCTGACGTTCTTCGACGGCGAGGACGGACAGGTCCGCCACGTGGACGTCACCGAGCCCTACTGCCCGCGCATCCGCGAGGTGCTACGGGAGGCCTGCGAGAGCGCGCTGGGCGAGACGCCCCACGCCGCCGGCACCTACGTCTGCGCGGAGGGGCCGCGCTTCGAGACGCCGGCGGAGATCAGGATGTTTGCCCGGCTCGGCGGCGATGTGGTGGGCATGACCGGCGTGCCGGAGGTGGTGCTGGCGCGGGAGGCGGGCCTCTGCTACGCCACGGTCTGCGTGGTCAGCAACTGGGCGGCGGGCATCTCCGAGGCCCCCATCACCCATGGGGAGGTCGAGGAACTCATGGACCGACGCCAGCCCGACCTCTTCGCGCTGCTACGCAAGGCCGTCGCGACCGTAGAGGATGACGAGGCCTGCCCCTGCCGACACCCGTTCGCTCAGTGACGGGGGCTCCGCGGTGGCGGCACCGTTGGCGTCGGAGGGGCCGGCATCCGCCCTGGTCCGGCCGTCGTCGGTGCGTCACATACCGCGTAGGTCGGGCTTCCAGCCCGACAACGGCAGATGGCGCACGGGCAAGACCAGAGCTCTGGAGTGTTCGCGCCACCGAGCGGCACGGGTGTCGTTGGCGCAGCCCTGTAGCTTGCGGCTTGAGCACGCAACAGACCCGGAGAGACGACATAATGATCCACCTCAGACCGTCCACCGTTCTGCTCGCCCTGCTGGTCGGGGCGGCCGTCGCCCACGCCGGGCCGCGCGACGTCAACTTCCTACGCAACCCCGGCTTCGAGGTCCACGAGGGCGGTCTTGCGGCGCACTGGGAGCCGGCCGGCGAGGGCTACGAGCTCGCCGTCGGCGAGGGGCGCGGCGGCGGGACGTGCCTCCACTTCGCCTCCGATGACGACGAGCAGATCCTGGGCGCGCGCGAGGTCATCGAGCTCGACCCGCCCGTGGAGCACCCCATCGCGCTCTGGGGCTGGAGCCGCTGCCGCGACGCCGGCGGCATTGATTACTGCGTGTGGCTCGATGTCCACTACGCGGACGGCACGCCGCTGTGGGGCCAGCGCGCCGAGTTCACGCACGGCAGCCACGGCTGGGAGCGCGCCGAGTTCGTCTTCACCCCCGCCAAGCCGGTGGCCAGCATCGAGGCCTTCGTTCTGTTCCGGCGCATGACCGGCGAGGCGTGGGTGGATGACGTGCGCGTGGGGCTGGCGCCCTTTGAGTTCGAGCGCGTGCGCGCTATCGGCGGCCTCACAGGGCCCGCCAGCGTGGAGGTGCAGGCGGCGGTCAACATGCCCGCGCGCTGGCGCATGGAGCTCTTCCGTGACGGCAAGGTAGTAGCGGCACAGACCGGCGAGGGCCGCTCGCAGCGCGTCTCGTTCGCACCCGAGCCACCCGCCGGGCCGATGCAGGTGCGCATCGCCGCCACGGACACGGCGCTTGGGGAGCGCATCACGCGGATGGTAGACGTGGACACCCGGGGGCCGGCCGGAGAGTTTGGGCTGTGGACCGAGTCCAGCATGGCGCGGGTCATGCCGATGGACCTGCCGCCGATGAGTCCTCCGCCCACGTCGATCGACCTGCTGGCCGCGGGCAATGAGTACGAGAGTGCGCAGATCGTGCTGCTGCCGGGGCCGGGCGAGGAGCTGGGGGGCGTGCGGCTGGAGATGCCCGACCTGCACGGGCCCCACGCCACGATCCCCGCCGAGAATCTGCAGTGGCAGCAGGTCGGATACGTGTGGGTCGAGGAGCAGACCTCCCGGCCCGACGTGCCGACCTATGCGCCGACGTGGTGGCCGGACCCGCTGCTGCCGGTGGAGCGTTTCGACGTGGAGCCGGGGTGGTCGCAGCCGGTGTGGGTAACGGTCCACGTGCCGGTCGGCACGCCGCCGGGGAGCTACTCGGGCGAGATCCGCGTGCTGGCAGAGAACGCTGGGGCCCGCAGCGTGCCGATCAATGTGCGCGTCATCGACTACGATCTGCCGCTCGCCGGGCGCGCCCGCAACGCCTTCGCGCTGCACCGGGGATTCCTGGAGAAGATCTACGGGCGGGAGCGCGTGGCGGAGGACCGCGAGCTGCGCTGGGCCTACGGCGACTACCTCCTGCAGCACCGCATCAACCCAGACGACATCACGCGCAACGAGCCGCCGATCGTGGAGGACATCGAGCACTACGCCGAGCGGGGCCTGACCACCTACAACCTCATCGACATGGTGGAGGCGCGTGGCGACTCGCCGCTGGTCGTCTGGAGCCCGCTGGAGGCCTATCTGGGCGAGCGGGGGCGGCGGCTCAAGCAGCGCCTCACCGATCTGGTCGATCCAGTGGTGGCAAAGCTGCGGGAGCGCGGGCTGCTGGACGGCGCCTACGTCTACACCTTCGACGAGCGCGGAGAGGAATTCTACCCCGTGATGCGGGAGTACTTCGGGATGGTGCACGAGCGCTGGGGGGTGCCGACGTTCACGACCGCGAAGATCCCGCAGGACCCCGAGGTGCTGCGCGACCTGAACGTGGACTGGCTCTGCCCGCACTGGCGGTTATACGACTTCGAGAAAGCGGAGCGCTGCCGGGAGGCGGGGCACCAGGTGTGGTCGTACACCTGCTGCGGCCCGCGCTACCCGTTCTCGAACATCCTCGCCGACGACCCCCTGATCTGCTGCCGCCTCATCGGCTGGCAGATGTATCAGCAGAAGCTCGACGGGTTCCTGTTCTGGGGCGTGAACGTGTGGTCGCGGCCACACAACGATCGGCCCATCGATCTCGCCGAGGGCCCGCGGCTGGACTGGAGCATCACCACGGGTGGCGAGACCTGGGCGCGGCTTCACGGCGACGGCGTGCTGCTGTATCCGCTGCCGGACGGGCCGGCGGGCTGCATCCGCCTGGCCAACATCCGCGACGGCTTCGAGGACTACGAGTATCTCTACGCCCTCGGTTCGGCGCAGGGCGACCCGCATCGGGCCCGCGAGCTGTGCGAGCCGGTCACGACGTCACTGAGCAGCTATACGCTGGATCCGCAGGTGGTTCTCGACCGCCGGCGCCTGGTTGCCGAGCGGCTCACAGGAGGCATCGAGCAGTGACGAGCGACATCCGCATCGCCGCGCATCCCTACGGCTACGTCCGTGCGGTGGAAGACCGCAACCTCTACCAGGCCGCCGACCGTATCTTCGCCGACTTGGCCGAGGCCGGCTATGACGGAATAGAGCTGATGCACACCATGCTGGAGGCCGAGGAGGCCGTCGACCGCCTGGAAGCGCTCTCGACGGAGCATGACCTGCCGATCATCGGCACCTCCTTCGGCGGGCAGATGTGGGACCCCGATCAGACCGAGGAGATTGCGGCGCAGACCGAGCGCATCGCCGGGCAGATCCAGGCCCTCGGCGGTCATCATCTGGGCATCTCCACGGGCTCCACCGGCAAGCCCAAGACCCAGGAGCAGCTCGACACACAGGCCGCGCTGATCCGGCGCATGATCGAGATCTGCAAGCCCCGCGGGATCACGGTGGACATGCACAACCACACCTACGAGGTGGACTGGGACCTGCATGAGCTGCGCGGGATGATCGAGCGCATGCCGGAGCTGAAGCTGGGGCCGGACCTGAACTGGCTGCGGCGGGCAGGCGTCGATCCGCTGCAGTTCCTCCGAACCTACGCCGACCGCATCGTCTTCCTCCACCTGCGCGATCAGGCCGGGGAGCTGTGGCCCCAGGCGCTGGGGGAGGGCGATGAGGACTGGGAGGCGGTCGCGGCGGTGCTCGACGAGATCGACTTCTCCGGCTGGGCGGCGGTGGAGCTGGCCCACGAGCGAGAGGTCGAGCTGACGCGGCCCATGGGCGAGAACTATCGGCTCAGCCTGCAGCACCTGCGCCGGGCCTTCCACCGTCAGTCCTAAGGTCCCGACACGGCGAGGATGAGTGACACGTGAGGCTGTACGATGGCTATCTGTTCGACCTCGACGGCACCATATACCTGGGGGAGGAGCTGATCCCGGGCGCCGACCTGGCGGTGGCGAGCCTCCGGCAGCGCGGGGCCAGGGTTCTCTTCCTGTCCAACAAGCCCATCGCCAGGCGCGAGACCTACGCGGAGAAGCTCACGCGGCTGGGCATCCCCGCGAGCGCCGATGACGTGGTGAACTCCCCGCTGGCCAGCGCGCGCTACCTCAGCCGCGAGCACCCCGGCGCGCGCGTGATGGTGCTGGGCGAGGCGCCGCTGGAGCGGGAGCTGCTGGAGGCCGGCGTCGAGCTGACGGAGCGGGTGGAGGAGGCGGAGATCGTGTTGGTCTCCTGGGACCGGCAGATCACCTACCAGCAGCTCGACGCGGCCCACCAGGCGCTGCTCCGAGGCGCGCGGTTCTTCGCCACCAACCCCGACGTGGTCTGCCCTCTGGAGGGCGGCCGGACGGTGCCGGATTCGGGCGCCAACATCGCCTACCTGCAGGCCTCGACCGGCCGCCAGCTGGAAGTGCTTATCGGCAAGCCCTCGCCGATCATCACCGAGATGGCCATGGCGCAGATCGGCCTTCAGGCGCGGCAGTGCCTGATGGTCGGCGACCGGCTGGATACGGACATGGCGATGGGCGAGACCGCCGGCCTCGACACAGCCCTCGTTCTCACCGGTGTCACCTCGCGCGAGGACCTGGAGCGCTCGGAGCGAGAGCCGACCTACGTCCTGCACTCGGTCGCGGAGCTGGCGGAGGCGCTCTGAGACCCGCGGCCTACAGCTCCCGGACCTCCAGCCGATAGCTGCCCGCCGGCAGCCCCAGCGTCACAGTCCGCGCATCCGCATCGAAGCTCGCGTCCACCGGCGCCTCGATGCCCTCCAGCCGCACCATCCCCGGCTCCACCGGGCAGTGCAGCGTGACGGTGGCGGCCTCCTCGCAGCGCACCGACGCCTCCAGCAGACCCTCCTCCAGCCGCACGCCGGCGCTTACCGGGACGTCGCCTGCGATCAGCTCGCCGCCCTCCAGCCGCAGGCTGGTCCCGTCGATGAGGGCGTAGCGTACCGGCTCGTCACCAGCATAGCGGATCATCCCCAGGGTGCCCGCCACGCTGAGGTCGCCCACAGTCGCGAGAGCCCTACCGCTCGTCAGCGCGATGGTGTCCACCATCTGCCCGACACGCACCTGGACGGCCGTGGCCCCCTCAGC
>JBNGDZ010000235.1:6158-7325 GCA_049975765.1 Armatimonadota bacterium | reverse complement strand
CGTTGATGCCGTTGCGCAGCGCCCACCAGTAGCCTTCCTCGTCGCGCAGGAAGAAGGTGCGCACGTCCCAGTCGGGGCGCAGCGAGTCGGTGCCGGCGGGGATGGTGATGGTCTCGCGCGGCGGCACAACCTCCCCGATCTCGCCGGGGACGAACCACCGGCAGCCGACGTGATCCTGGAGGAAGCGGTAGGTGCCCATCAGCAGCGCGATGGGACTGGAGCCGGTTATCTTCACCCGCGCCGGCGTCACGTCGATGCCGATGCGGAAGGGCTCCCCCTCCCGCACCACCAGCTCCACCGTCCCCGGCAGGTCGCCCTCGGCCGACAGCGCGGCGCCGGAGGCCATCTCCACGTAGCGCACCAGCTCGTCGCGGGCCAACATCTCGACATCCGTGGGGTCGTCGCGGAGCCTGACGATCGCCCGCGGCTGGCCGTCCTGCACCAGCGTGAAGTCCTGAGCGTAGCCGGCGGATGCAACCAGCAGCATCGTCATGAGCACTGCGGCGCGCCTCATCGTTCGTCACCTCTCCGCGGTGCGGCTCTGGGGCTGCTACTCGCCGACGATCCAGTCGATCTCGACCCGCGCGCCCTGCTCGGCGCCGGTGGTGGGGTCGAGGCGGATCGCCTGTATCCTCTGCCCCCGCCATTTCGGGTGCTCGCCCAGCGGCACCTCGTACTCATGCCACTCGCCGTCGGGCTGGATAGGGAAGTTGAGGTACTTCTCATCGCTGAAGCCCGGCTCCTCGCCGGTGCCCCAGAAGAGCTGGGCCTCGTCGTTGCCGCCGGTGATGCGCATGCGCACCCGCACCACGCTCACCGCATCGGCCGGCACGCGGAGGAAGCTGCGGGTCATGTAGGGGTCGTCTCCGGTGACTGCCATGCTCAGCACGCCATCCTGCACGACCGCCGAGCCCAGGGAATGCGCCACGGACCAGCCCTCCAGGTCGCCCTCACCGTCGAACTGGAAGTCGATCTCCGTCAGCGTCCGGGGCGGCTGGGGGTAGTCGAACTGGGTGTCCAGGTGCAGCAGGCGCCCGCCGCCGGCCGGCAGTTCCAGCGACGCTGCGCCCTCGGTCAGCTCCATCTCCGCCTCCGAGCCGTCCTCCGCCGAGACCTCCGCCACGCCGACCACGTGCGTAGCCATCTGCGCCTGCAACTCAACGGGAT
>JBNGDZ010000235.1:1659-6148 GCA_049975765.1 Armatimonadota bacterium | reverse complement strand
GGGATTCTCCCAGTCGCGGTTGACGATCATGGCGTACACCTCGCCCGCCGCGTCCTGGAACATCCCCACCAGCAGGGGCAGCTCGTCGGGGACGCGCACCACCGCGTCGGTCCCCTGTCGCGTCGCTCCCGCCGGAATCTGCTCTCCGGTGTGGTAGACATCGGTGGACGTCAGGCCCAGCAGCGTCGATCCGAGCGCCCGGATCTCGGAGTTGAGCCCCTGCACGATGGGGTAGAGCCGCGCGGGCCGGCCCTCGTCGTCCACGATGCCATAACGCCCCTCCTGCGCCAGCGAATCGGGCGTCCAGTAGGTGAAGTACATGATGCCCTTCATGCCGTAGGCCAGCGAGGTGTAGACCTGCCAGCGCATCTCGGCCTCGGTGGGGTCGCGGTAGGCCAGGTGCGCCAGCGACAGGATGATCTGCCACTGCGGAGTGTTGTGCCGCAGGCCCAGCTCGCGGATGATCGCCAGGTTCTCGTAGTAGTCCGGCCGCATCCCGCCCGCCCTCAGCAGCGCGTAGTGATCGTAGCTGAGCACGCGCGGCTGGACGATCTCCAGGAACTTCGCGACGTGATCGGCGTAGGTGGGCGTCCCGAGCTGGCGCACGTTGGCGTAGGTGGGGAACAGGTTGATGTAAGGCAGGTGGTCCGGGTCCTGGCGCTCGAACTCGCGGGAGATCTCGCCCAGTGGCGCGAAGAGTTGGTAGTTCGGCTCGTCCCGCAGGTAGTAGCCGTACAGCGCCGGGTGCGATGCGTAGTCCGCGATTATCTCCGATACCGTCTGCTGCCAGTCCTCATTCGCGGTCATCTGCCAGTGGATGCGACTATCGGCGACCAGAGCCTGCACGCCCGCCTGCTGGCAGAAGTCGAGCATCCGGATGTTCTCCTCCACCGAGTAGCCGCCGCGCGGCCCCGTGAAGGTGAAGTTGCAGTCAGCCACCGTCTGCCACGTCTCAAGGCTGTTGGCCTCGGGGGGCGGCCCCAGCCAGTAGCCGATAGGAAACTCCTCGGGCTGCCACGGCGCGCCCAGCGCCGCCGCGCACATCGCCATTGCCACCGTCATGCCTCCGGTCATCTGCCGAACCTCCCGCCGCCCCCGGCGGCTCGTCTGTGATCCACAGTCCTGTATTCGCCGCATGGCCTGCGGATACTTCCCTGTGCAGGTTGCGACCGGCGCTTGGCGAAGTCCCTGCACACAGGGTCACCTCAGCCATCGCTCTGCGAAGGAGACCATCCATGGCCCCGCCAGTCCGCCATCATCTGGTTCGCGCCGCCCTCGTCCTGAGCCTTCTGCTGGCCTGCGCAGCCGTCCACCCCGCGGAGCCTCCCGTGGCCCTGCTGGCCAACGGCGGCTTCGAGCATGGCGACTGGGAGTGGCGGAGCATGTGGGGGCACGCCGGCCACCGGGTGGTCGATGACCGGGCGCACTCGGGGCGCCGCAGCATGCACTTCTCCTCCCCCGGCGCGATCCTCTCCAGGCGATACCGTTACAACGGCGGCCCCATCGAGGTGAGCGGCTGGTACCGGCTGCAGGACGTTGTCACGGGCGACCGGCCCTACTGGAACTGGTGGATCTCTGTCAACTTCATTGACGCTCAGGGTGAGAACATCCGCCACCTCGACGCCCTCCACGCCGAGGGCACCAACGACTGGCGACCCTTCCGCTGGCGCGTGGAGGCCGCGCCCGAGGGCACGGCCGAGATCGAGCTGTCAGTGTCGCTGCACAACTGCTCGGGCCAGGCGTGGGTGGATGACCTGCAGATGACCGCCGCCGGTGGCCTGGAGTGGCCGGCCTGGCGCTACACCGACGAGCCCTACTACACCGGCCGCATCCTGCCGCGGCCCAGACAGGTCAGCTACAACCGCGCGGTCCCGATCTGGGACGCCCGGCGCAGTGAACCCACCCTGAGGCTGCGCCTGGGCGACGATCCATGCGGCGGGGCGCAACTGGGGGCTGAGCTGATCGACTTCCGGCTCAACGCCAGCGGGCGCCACCCCCGCTTCACGGGCGCCTCCGGCCCCGCGCCGACCGAGGTGATCGTCGATCTCGGCACCCTGGACGCCCCGCACGTCCGGCGCTCGGCGAGGCTGATGGGCATTGACCTGCCCCACCTCCCGCCACAGGGGCACATGGTGAGAATGCGCGACAGCGGCGGCAGCGTGCGCATCGTGGCCGCGGGGGCCGACGACATGGGCTGCGCCTACGCCGCCGCCTCGGTCATGCAGATGATCGGCTTTGAGGATGAGCGGCTGGTGCTGCGGGCCTTCGAGATGACGGACTGGCCGGAGCTACGCTGGCGGATCAGCTCCGACTACGGACCGATCTCGGAGAGGCTGCTGCGCCGCATGGTCTCCTGGAAGATGTCGATGTACGGCATCCAGCACCGGGCCTGGTGGGGGCTTGTGGGCCCCGAGGGCGGGCCGGCCTACGGGCGCGAGCGCGGCTGGGAGAAGCCGCTGCGGGTGATGCGCGAGTTCGCGGAGCGCACCGGGGCCATCGACTACATGATGGTGGTGCACATCTACACCTCCAGCGGCCGGCCCGCGGAGCAGACGGGCCCGGTCTTCGACATCGCCGGCGAGGAGCATGTCACTGATCTGATCGACCGCCTGCGCTGGGTCTACGAGCGCGGCGTGCACACATTCATGATCGGCGTGGACGACTACGTGACGGTGCAGGACGGGGAGTATCAGTTCAAGACCGAGGCGGAGGCAGAGCGCTTCGACAGCGTGGGGCAGTCGCACGGCTACCTCATGCGCCGGCTGTGGGAGGCCCTGTCGCCGGACTGCCCGGAGTTGCGGCTGTCGATCGTGGCCGGGCCCTACTCCCTGGCGCACCTGCAGCGCCACGTCACCGAGGAGGCGGGGCGGCGATACCTCAACGACATGGCGGAGGCCATGCCCCATGAGGTGGCGGTGGTCTGGACCGGGCCGCAGATCACCAGCCCCACGATCACACGCGCGCATTGGCGCGCCTACCAGGCTCTGGTGCCAAACCAGCCGCTCTACCTGTGGGACAACATGCAAAGCGGCCGGCCTATCCCCTTCTATAACGTTGACTACTACCGCGGGATGCTCGACGACTGCGCCTGGTCACTGCTGTATCAGAACTCCCACTTCGTGGGCTGGCCGAACACCATCCCCGCGGCCATGTCCGCCAATGACTACATGTGGAACCCGTCCGGCTACGAGGCCGAACAGGTCCACCGGCAGGCGTGCCGGATGGCCTGGGGCGAGATCGATTACGACGACGTGCGCACCGTCAACGCGGGCTACGTGCACGCCAGAGAGCTGCTGCGCAGCGGCGAGGAGGCGGAGCTCGTCGCGGCGGTGGAGGAGATCTACGCAGCCGTCGAGCGCCTGGAGGCCGACGGAGTCCCCATGGGCGTCCCCCGCCGGCAGCTCTCGGCGGTGGGCGCCACCCCCGAGATCCGCTCGCGGCTGGAGGCCATCCCCTCCGCGACGGTCGCCCGCGTCCAGGAGGCCCCGGCGATCGATGGCCGGCTCGACGACCGGGCCTGGGAGGATGCAACAGCTCTTCCGGCCCTGGTCCGCCACGACACCGGGGAGCCGCTGGGGGAGTACTTCCCCACCGAGGTCCTGCTCGCCCACGACAAAGCGGCGCTCTACATCGCCTGCCGCTGCCACCACACTGATGTGCGGCTACACGGGCACGAGAACGAGGGGCGGCGCGACGGCGCCATCTTCTTCAACTCCGACACCATCGAGCTGTTCCTGGGCACCACGCCGGGCGAGCCGGCCTACGTCCACCTGGCGGTCGATCACACCAACACCCAGTATGACGAGCGGCGGCCCGCGGAGGGTGCCGACTGGGACGCGGCGTGGGAGAGCGCGGTCGATAAGCAGGCCGGGATCTGGACGCTGGAGATCGCGCTGCCCTTCGAGGAGCTGGGCGCAGCCGACCCCGCCGGCGAGACCTGGCGCGCGAACATCTGCCGGTCCTTCGGCCAGCAGGGCCAGCTCTCGTGCTGGGCGCCCACCTGGGGGAGCTTCCACAACTGGCCGTTCTTCGGGCGCCTGACCTTCGCCGCCGGGACGCAGTAGGACGCCCGCCCGCGTCAGTCACCGTCCAGGCCCAGCACCCGCCTGGCGTTGCCCTCGGCGATGGCCTGGCGGTGCTCCTCGGCCATGGGCGCCTCCCGGATCCACTCGATCTGCCCCAGCTCCTGACCGACGTGCAGGTAGTCGGTGGCGAACAGGATCTTGCGCCAGTTGCGCTCGATGAAGCCCTGGGTGAACTCCGGATCGCGGGTCATGGCGTTGTGGCCCGAGCCCGCCGAGATGTCGGCGTACATGTTCTCGTACTCCTGCAGCAGCCGATCCGCGGAGCCGCCCTCCACCACCGGTGTGTCCGGGTAGCCACAGCTTCCGTCGTCGTCGGCCGAGATGCCGTTCCACCACCGTGGCCCATGGCCGATGAAGGTGAGATCCGGGAACTCCCGCAGGCAGCGCTCCAGCCCGGCCAGCAG
>JBNGDZ010000235.1:0-1649 GCA_049975765.1 Armatimonadota bacterium | reverse complement strand
CCGTAGAAGATCACCGGCAGCCCCAAGTCGCTGCAGGCGGCGTAGATGACCTGGTGCCTCTCGTGATCGATGGGCAGGCCGTCCACCAGCTCCCCGAAGCCGCGCACGAGGCTGCAGGTGCTTGCGAAGTGGCGGATGACCGTGTCCGCGCGGGGCATGCGTGGGTCCACGTGGACGAACGGGATGAGCCGCTCGGGGTAGCGCAGGGCCGCCTCAATCACCGTCTCGGTCATGCAGATGCTGGTCACGACCTCCGGGCTCTCTATGGGCAGCACCACGGACATCTCGATACCGTTGCGGTTCATGCTGTCCACGAGCTGATCGGGCCCGATGCCGACGCGCTCACCGGGGATCCGCCCGTCGTAATGGATGTGCGTGTGCGTATCGATCATCTCTCTCCCGCTCCCTCCAGCGACCGTCGGCGCGTGCCAGGTGCCTTTCCCCGCCCGGACGTCGAATCCTGCGGCAGGGCCGGCAGGCCGCTCATCGGGGCGCAGCGAAACACCCGTCTGGAGAGGGAGCTCGGCCCCAGGGTGCGGGTTGTGACCGTTGCCCTGCCCAGCCGTGCCGTCACGCTGTCCGGAGCGGCGGGGTTTCAGACCCGCCGACCGCGGGTCGTTCCCGCCGTGCCGTCACGCCGTCGGGAGCGGCGGGGCTTCAGACCCGCCGGCCGTATGCCCGCTGAGGCCGGTGGCTCATCCAGGGAGCCGTCTATGACCCGAGGCTTTGCGTCGATAGTCCTGATCATCCTGCCGTGCGCCTTCGCGGCGCTGGGGCAGGGCGACATGACTCTCGACATCCACCTGTTCCACAGGCCCGGGTGCAGTCGCTGCAAGAAGGTCGAGCGAATGCTCAGGGACCTGCAGCGGGAGCACCCGGAGCTGAGGCTCCACATCCACTCCGTCGACAAGCCCGAGAACGTGGAGCTCATGGCGGAGTTCTACGACCGCTACGACGTGCCGGAGGACGAGTGGGTCGCGTATGGCGCGGTCTTCCTCGGCGATCGATGGTGGACCAGCGACGCGGAGATCCGGGCGGAGGTCCCCGCGACTGTGGCCTCCATGCTGGGCAAGCCGGTCCCCCCGCCGCCGGAGCCTGAGGCCGGCGCCGACGGTCACGAGCGCGTGATGGAGGTGTTCGAGCGCTTTGGGCCGCTCACGGTCGCACTCGCGGGCCTGGTCGATGGCGTCAATCCCTGCGCGCTGGTGACACTGGTCTTCCTGGTCTCGTTCCTGACGATGGCGGGCAGGGGGCAGGGGGAGATCCTGGCAACCGGGCTGCTGTTCGCGGCCGGCGTCTTCGTCGCCTACCTCGGGGTGGGGCTGGGGCTCTTCCGGGGGCTGCAGGAGCTGTCCGGCCTCACCGCCGCCTCCAGGCTCCTGTACCCCCTCATAGCCGCGGGCACCCTGGTCCTCACGGCGCTGAGCTTCCGCGACTACCTCCGGGCCCGTTCGGGACAGCCAGAGGAGATGACGCTGCGGCTGCCCACCGGCCTGCACCGCGTCAGCCATGCTCTCGTGCGGCGACTGTTGGGCGGGCCGGCGTTCCTGGCGCTGGCCTTTGCGGTCGGCGCCACCGTCTCCCTGCTGGAGCTGGTCTGCACCGGCCAGATCTACCTGCCCACGCTGGTCTACGTCTCCAGCACCGAG
>JBNGDZ010000234.1:0-7368 GCA_049975765.1 Armatimonadota bacterium | reverse complement strand
CCACCCCCCGGGGTTTCAGGGACAGGGCGGGTCTCCGTTCCCGCCCGGTGTTTGTTGCGCGGTATGGAGGGGCCGGACCCCCGCCCGGCCCGTCGCTACGCCTTCGGGGTGCAGGGCGGGGGATGATCGCGCAGCGCTCGCGGGTGAGGTCGCCGTTCCGAGCCGTACAGCGGGCTGGGCAGCCCGCCCGGTCGATTGGCCGGGCGGATCTGCGAGGTCAGTCGCTGCCGCTCCCGTGGCCTACCAGCCAAGCACCGGCCCATAGGTGTGCGGCATGCGCTCCCGGCGCCACACGCTCCGGTAGGAGCGCGGCGTGATCTGGTCGTCCTCGGTCCAGTTGTTCAGCGCCGCGTGCGGCGTGAGGTCCACATCGGCCACGTACACCCCATCCTTGCCATCGGCGCTCACCAGCACGATCCCGTGCTGGTCGATGACGCAGCTTTCACGCTGGCTGTAGATGGCGGCCACGTAGACCACAGCGTTGTTGAGCGCCAGCATCCGCGCCCCATGCGGCCAGGCGGTGTTGTCGGCGCGCCCCGAGCCCCAGATCGGCAGGCAGATGATCTCCGCGCCGTTGAGCGCGAGCGCCCGCGCGCCCTCGCCGAAGCAGTTGTCGTAGCAGATCTGCATCCCGATGTGCCCGATGTCCGTCTCGAACACCGGGTAGCCGCCGCCGGGCGTGAAGCCCCACTCCACCTCCGGCGAGGGCAGGTGGACCTTCCGGTAGACGCCGACCAGCTCCCCCCCGCGCCCCCAAAGCGGCGCGGAGTTGTAGCAGATGTCGCCGTCGATCTCGTAGAGCCCCGCGCAGACGATGATGTCGCGCGCGTCCGCGGCCTCCGCCAGCGCCCCTGCCATCGGCCCGCCGGGGACCGGCTCACAGGCCTGCAGGGGCTCCAGGTCCTCGATCCCGGCGAAGTTGATGCCCTCGCCCAGGCAGACCAGATCGGCGCCCCTCTCGGCCGCCACCCGCACCTGCTCGACCGCCCAGTCTATGGCCTCCTGCAGCGTGCCGCCCCCGGGAGCGTGCCCCTGCACCGTCGCCAGCCGCACGACCCGTCGCTGAGGAGCCGGCGCCGGGTGCATGCTGGGGTTGGCGAAGCTCACCGCGCCGCCCGGCGACCAGCGCGCCATGAGGTCGAAGCGCACCCGGTTCGCGCGCTCCGGCACCGGGATGGTCACGTCCAGCCGCGCGCGCCCGCCGCCAACCTGCGCGTACGGGGGGAAGTGGCGGTAGATCCATGGCGGCCAGCCCTTGTGCACCCGCGGCTCGTCGTCCCAGTAGATGCGCACCAGGGAGTGCGCCAGCGGGTCCGCCGCGCCGTCGCAGCGCACATCGACCTGGAAGCGGACCGCGTCCATGCCCTCGGGGAGCATGACATGCTGCCAGATGTAGCCCATCGACGCGCCGCTCTCCCGCATCGCGAACTGCATCCAGCGGGTGCCGTCTCGCTCCACCACCCCGTAGCGCGGCTTCGTGCGGGGGTTGCCCAGCTCAAGGCTCCAGCCCTCAGGCACGCCCTCCTCCACGGCTGTGAAGTCCGGGTTTGCGAGCAGCTCATCCGCCATGGCATAGCCTCCAGACAGCACGAGTGCAGCAAGCACAATGCAGCGCACGGTGGACCCTCCTCACGCTCTTTCAGCCCCATCCGCCGTAGCGCCGACGGCTCACCTGCGTGGCGCCTGAGGCCTCTGCGAGAACGCTCGATGCTCTTCACCAGCGGCGTCCGTGGAACCTACACGCGATGACGATGATGCCGTTGGGGGCCGCTGGCCTGCCCGGCCGCCGCGAGGAGGACCGGCCCGGGGCGGCGAAGTACAAGACGCGTGATCGGGACTACCGGGACTGCTGGTCCCTGTCTTACCACATGTGATAAGAGCCATCTGGAGATGATGCAATGCGCGGTCGCGGGTTCAGCCTCATCGAGCTTCTTGTCGTCATCGCCATCATCGCCGTGCTCGCCGGCATGCTCTTCCCGGTCTTCGCCCGGGCACGGGAGAAGGCCCGGCAGGTGGCGTGCGCCTCTAACCTTCGCCAGCTCGGGCTGGCGATGGGCATGTACGTGGAGGATTACCGGGGGCGCATTCCCTGGGATGACCTGACGATGGGAGGCGCCCCGGAGGGCTCGGCTCCGACCTGGACATGGCGGCTGATGATCTACCCCTACGTCAACAACACCCAGATCTTCGTCTGTCCGACTGCTCCAGGCCTCTCAAGCTTCGACGCCAGCTTCCCCGACTACGGGCAGACCGCGGGCTACGCCATCAACCATGTGCACTGGGACGACGACCTCGGCACCGACGCCGAGCCGCCGCCCGGCCATAGCTGGGACGAGATCGACTCCCCACACAACGTCATCCTGCTGACCGACTTCACCGGGGAGCACTCCATCAGCCACTTCGGCACCCAGGAGCACGGCTTCGTACGCTCTGACCAGGCCGCGTCCCGCCACAACGAGGGCTGCAACTACCTCTTCTGCGACATGCACGTAAAGTGGCAGCGGCCCACGCAGATCCGGTGCAGCGATGAGGAGTGCTGGTGGTCGATCGCGCGGTAGGGTCTGCGGTAGGGTCTGGTCGAGGGCACGCGAGCGAAGCTCGTGGGGGGAGGATAGCGGTCGCTGCACGGCCGCCCCGGGAGGGGGCTGCTTTCACTGCGCAGGCGCGCTTGCCGACCGCCGGTGGCTGACCGCCGGCTACTCCGCCCGCACGTAGAACGTCTCCCCGTCGCGCTCCTCCATGCGGATCTTCTCGTCGGAGACCAGATGCTGGAGGTACTTCAGCGCCTCGTTGGGATGCATGCTGAGGCCGTGCGCGACGTCCTGGAGCCTGGAGGGGCGGTAGTTGACCAGCGCCAGCACCTCGGCCTCGTCATGCTCGGCCATCTCAGCCATCCCGCTCTCCCAGGCTGAGGGGATGACCGTGGCGCGTGGACCGAGGATGACGCGGGCGTGGATGAGCGTGTGATTGTCAACGCGTTCGGCCTCGCCCCCCAGAGCCGGACGCACGACGGTGTTGAGCTGCACCTCGTCGGGGGCGATGCGGTCGATGGCGCGCTGGAGGGCGTCCAACTCCTGGTCACTATCGTTGACGCCCGCCACCAGCATCACCTCCAGCCACACCTCACCGCTGAAGGCCGCCACCGTCTCGCGCAGGCCCTCGATGTAGCGCTCCAGCGTGATCTCCGGGACCGGGCGGTTGATGCGCTGGAGGGCGTCCTCGGTGCCGGCGTCGAGCGATGGCATGATCAGGTCCGCCTGCATGGCGGCGTCGCGCACGCCCTTCTCCCACAGCAGCCCGCCGTTGGTCAGCAGCGCCACCGGAATCTCCGATAGCTGGCGCGCCCTCACGATGGCCTCGCCCAAGTCGATGTTCAGCGTGGGCTCCCCGGAGGCGGAGAAGGTCAGCCAGTCGGCCTCTCTGCCGGTGGCCAGCCACCGCTCCAGCTCCGCCAGGACCTCATCGACGTCCACGTAGTCCCGGCGCTGGGCGGTGTGCACGGTGGTGGGGCCGAGCTGGCAGTAGATGCAGTCGAAGCAGCAGGTCTTCATGGGCGCCATGTCGATACCGAGGGATCGTCCCAGTCGGCGCGAGGGCACGGGCCCGTAGAGATGCTTGTACTCGGCCATGGTGTTCACGCCTCGCTCTCTCCGATCTCGCGCAGCAGCCGCTCGACGACCTGGCCGAAGGCCTCGCGCACGGCCTCCGGCGCCTCTTCGTCCAGCAGCGACCGCCCCCGGTCGCTCAGCGCCACGATCTCCGCCGCCAGTGGCACTCGTCCCAGGAAGGGGACAGCCATCCTCTCGGCCATCTCCTCGCCCCCGCCGACTGAGAAGATGTCGGTGCGCGTGCCGCAGTGTGGGCAGACGAAGCCGGACATGTTCTCGATCACGCCCAGCACGCCGAGGTCCACCTTCCGGGCGAAGTTGATGGCCTTGCGGCAGTCCGAGAGGCTGGCCTCCTGCGGGGTGGTGACGATGATGGCGCCGTCGGCGTGGGGGAGAGACTGCGCCAGTGTCAGCGGCTCGTCGCCGGTGCCCGGTGGCAGGTCCACCACCAGGATGTCGCGCTCTCCCCACTCGACGTCGGCGATGAACTGGCGCAGCACGCCGCCTCGCAGTGGGCCGCGCCAGATGGTCGGCGTGTCGGGCTCGGTGGTCAGAAAGCCGATCGAGATCACGGCCAGGTTCGGGCTCAGCTCGACCGGCCGCATGGCGCCCTCGCTGCCCACCACGCCCTCGCCGCGCAGGCCGGTCAGCAGCGGGATCGTGGGCCCGTGCAGGTCCGCGTCCATGAGGCCCACCCGCTGGCCGCGGGCGCCCAGGGCGACGGCCAGGTTCGCCGCCACGGTGCTCTTGCCCACGCCGCCCTTGCCGCTGAGGACCAGCACCACGTGGTCGATCTGCTCCATCCGCTCGTTGATCTTCTTCGTCTGCTGCTCGTACTGCTCCATCCGGTCTTCCATGGCAGCGTCCTGAGCCTTCCTCGCGTCAGAGACTGGCGATGAGATCGGCTGTGCGCTCCCAGGCCTCGCGCATGGCCTGGGCGGCCGGCCCGTCGTTGTGCTCCACCAGGGGCATCTCCTGGCCCAGCGCGTCCGTGACCGTGGGATCCCAGGGGATCTCGCCCAGGATCGGCAGGTCCTTCTGCGCGCACCAGGTACGCAGCCGCTGGGCGTTCTCGGGGTTGAGGTCGGCCTTGTTGATGATGATCGCCGAGCGCTGCCCGAAGTGCTCCACCATCTGTATCTGCCGCTCCATGTCGTGGATGCCCGAGAGCGTCGGCTCAGTGACCACCACCGCCATATCGGCGTCGGCGAGCGCGGCTATGGTGGTGCATCCCAGGCCGGGCGGGCCGTCGATGAGGATCAGCGGCAGGTCGTGCTCGTAGGCCAGGTTCTCGGCCTTCTGCCGCACCAGGGTCACCAGCCTGCCGGAGCTCTCGGCGGCCGGCAGCAGGCGGGCGTGGGCCATCGGACCGTACTTGCACTCGCCGGTAAACCAGTGGCCGACCACCACCGGCTGCAGGCGCAGAGCGTTGTTCGGACAGACCACCACGCACATGCCGCAGCCCTCGCAGGCCAGCTCATCGACCTCATCGACCGTGATGGCCTCGAAGCGGCAGTGCTTTTCGCACATGCCGGATTTCATGCACGCGTCCTCATCACGCACGGCGATCTTCGCGCCCACGAACTCGCCCTGCTCGGTGTCGTCAGGGTGCATCAACAGGTAGAGGTTGGAGGCGTCCACATCACAGTCGGCGATGACCTTGTTGTTGCTGAGGGCCGCGAATGAGGCCACCGTAGTGGTCTTCCCGGTGCCGCCCTTGCCGCTGACGATCGTTATCTGTCTCAGGTCTGACATGATGAGTGCTCCTATCTTCGGAAGCTCAAGCCAACTCGTGCTGGGGCGCGGGCGCCCTCGCCGGCGCGTCGTTGTGCTGTGAGGCACGCTGGGGATACAATCGCCGTCCGAGCGATAGCAGGCGTGAAGCCTGCGTCACGGGTCTGTGTGAGCGAGATCAGTGCCACGCCGGAGACGCGAGCAGGCGCCCCCTGACGCCGCGCCTCCCGGGCACAGCTTGCGTCGTCCCGCCGATCATTGGATAATGGGAGCGAGAGCCTGCACGGTGCGTCTGCGCCATGCGCTCTCGCCGGGGTACGGTGGCGGCCGGCCACCGAGGGAAGGTGAGCGAAAGGCTCACTGCAGCCGGCCGCCACCAAGCCTCAGGCTACCACCAGCGGCCCATGCCGCGGCCCATGCCGCGGCCGAAGCCGCCGCCACGGCCCCAGGCCATCCCGCGGCCGTAGCCGAACGGCGCGCGGCCGCGACCCCAGGCCATGCCCATGCCGGGGCGGAAGCCCCAGCCGTAGCCGCCCCAGGGCATGCCCATGCCGTAGCCCCAGCCGGGGTACGACCAGCGGCCGTAGCCGCCGTAGGGGTAGCCGTATCCCATGGGCGAGTAGCCGTAGGGCGCGCCCCACGCGCCCCAGCCGGCGTTCATGGGGCCGGCCGGATTGCACCAGCCCCGCGCTCCGCCGGTCATCGGGCCCATTCCACCGGGTCCTGTTCCATCGAGTCCAGGCATTGAGTACACCTCCTGTTTGTGATGATGAGGATCGTCTCGCAGGTCGTCCTAGCGCTTGCGGGTCATAACGTTCCCGCAGTTGGGGCACTTGATACGGTTGCACGGCACGCCGCGCTGATGTGGCCGCTCCGCCCCGCAGTTCGGGCAGATGCAGTTGCCGCCCACACCCATTGCGAAGCCGCCCATGCGTCCGCGGCCGCCACCGGCGCCCCGTCCACCGCCGGCTCCGCGGCCGGTGCCGCGTCCCCCGCCTCCGGGAGGTCCAGTTCCGTCGCCTCGAGGCATGATCCGTCTCTCCTTTCGTAACGGAGGGCTGCCACGTGCGCTGCGCGGGGCACGTCCAATGCTTCACGCGCCCGGACTCGCCGGCTGCACGGCAGCCTGCTCCGCGATCGTGTCGTACGCGTCGATCAGCTCATCACGCCACTCGTCGGTGGCGCCGATGAGGGTCTCGCCGCGGGAGTACGCCTCGGCGATGGCGCGTCGCTCCGGCACGCGCAGCAGCACCGTCAGCTCCTCGGCGGCGATGTACTCATCCATCTGCTCGTAGCCGTCGCGGTCGCGGTTGACTATCACGCCGCAGGGGATCTGCATGCGGCGGCAGGTGTCCACCGCCTCCCGCAGATTCGCCAGGCCGAAGGGCGTCGGCTCGGTCACGAGGATGCAGTAGTCGCTATCCTCGACTGCCTCCTGCATGGGGCAGGCGGTCCCCGGCGGGGCGTCGGTGATGGTGATCATCTCGCTGGAGATGGCGCGCTTGACCGCGCGAGTCACCGGCCCTGAGCGCTGGTGGCCGACCTCCAGCCGCCCCTGGTGAAACTCCACACCCTCCGGGCTGCGCCCCCGGACCACCTCGCCGATGGGCAGGGGCACCTCCTCGATGGCCCCGGTTGGGCACACCCAGGCGCACGCTCCGCAGCCCGAGCAGAGGTCGTGGAAGGTCACCACCGCCTCCCCGATGGCCGCGATGGCCCCCACCTCGCACACGTGGGCGCACTTCTTGCAGTGGATGCACTCGTCCTGATCCACCTCCGGCACCAGGATGTTCACCACCTCGCGGCCGGCGATCTCCGGGTGCAGGAGGATTTCCGCGTTCGGCTCCTCCACGTCGCAGTCGAGCAGTTGCACCGCGCCCGGGCGCTGTCGGGACAGTGCCTGTGCGAGGCTGCACGCGATGAGCGTCTTGCCGGTACCGCCCTTGCCGGCGGCTACGGCGATGGTCAGGTTATGGTCGATGGAACTCATCATCCGGCGCTCACGGTCCGGGGTGAGCTACTCTCC
>JBNGDZ010000233.1:0-7388 GCA_049975765.1 Armatimonadota bacterium | reverse complement strand
CTGCAGCTCGTACACCGCGGCCTCCAAGCGGTCGCGCTGCACCGGCCCGACGCCCATCTCGCGCAGCTTCTCGGTGACCCAGCGCCTCTTGGCCGCTCCGCGGCCCGGGCCGTAGATCTGCTCCGCGGCCCGCACCAGCTCCAGCAGCAGCGCGCGCAGGCGCTCGTCGTCCAGCCGGTTGATATACCGCCGCACGAGCGTCAGCACCGCCGCCACCAGCAGCGTGCCCAGGCCCGGCAGCAGGATCTCACGGAGCCACCCGCCGATAACCTCCATCGTCCGATCGCCTCCCTTAAGTGCCGACGCCCGCCACCAGTGGCGGGCGTCGCTTGTCTGATGCGGCAGACTGGGGGCGCGCCTATCTCCGACACGCGGATATCAGCGCCCCCATGTGATATAGCAGATACAGAAACGAGAAGCTGAAGAGCGCCTCGGTGAGCCACACCCACGTCAACGGGTTCTGGGATGAGCCACCGATCGTCGATGCCGCGGCACTGACTCGCAGCAGCACCAGCAGCCCCAGCCCGAGTTGGCACGCCCCGTTGATCCTCATACGGGTCAGCGCCCGCCACACCAGCGCCGCTCCGGCCAGAAACAGCCCCTCGCAGAGGAGAGTCACCACCTGCGCGCATATCAGCTCAGCCGTCGCCATCATCCTCACGTAGCTCCTTCCGCTCCTGCTCAAAGGCGCTCTCGATCCGCGTCTTGAGCGTCCGCAGCGTCGTCGTCCCGCAGATCGCTGCGAAGAATGACGTCGCAAAGTCCGTGTCCACCACATGCGCCATCGTCACGGCCACGATCAGATTCCCCAGAAAGCCCAGGTGCAGTCGCCCGCTCTCCATCCTCGGCAGCACCACCGCCTGGTCCTCGAGGGCCACGTTCGCCAGCGCCCCCAGCACTCCCGCCGCGGTGCATCGCATCAGTGGCCAGGCCTGCCCTGCCAGGGCCGCCATGACCACCACCAGATGTCCTGAGCTCTCCACGGGCCTCAGCGCTCCCAGCCTTCACGCTCCAGGTTAGGTCCCCAGCCGCCTGCAGGACGCGTCCTACTCGGCGATGCCCTCTCTCGCCCATGTGTACTCGAAGTCCGCCTCACTGCCGCCGTTGTTGGTTACCGTCAGCGTGAAGCTGTCCGAGCGCCACGTTTCGCCGATTTCCCACGTGAAGTCAGGAGAGCCCGATTGCAGGCTGATCGCGCCGGGCACCCGAAGCGGCTCGTGCGAGATCGCGAAGCTCACCTGCTCACCGGCCGGGACCCCCGCCTCCGTGCCCTCGCCCGACAGGCTCCGCCAGGCCAGCGGGTAGCACTGCCGCCCCACGCCCTCGGCGTCGTTGGCGATCGCCACCACCGCACCTGAGCCGTCCAGCTCGATGGTGCCCAGGTAGATGGCGTCAGTCGGCCCGCTGCTGGAGAGCTGCGCGAACACGGAGATCTCGCCCTCGGTGGGCGAGTCCGGCGTCGCCTCCAGGAACACGTGGTTCACCGCGCCATCGGTCAGGCCGCTGATGCCCTTTGCCGCGGCGGTCTCGCACCAGCACGCCGCGACCAGACCCTGCCCCGGGCCGACGGTCTTGTCGGCCTGGATGCTCCAGCCCTCATACACTCCCGCCGTCAGCAGCCGCCTCAGCACCGAGCCCAGCACTCGATCCACCGTGTCGGCCACGCGGTTGTTGTGGCCGGGCTGCACGAAGTCATCCACTGCCACGTCGGTCGCCAGCCCGTAGTTGTCGGTAACACCCGCCATCTCAGATCCTCCCTCTGACATTCGTCTCGGGGGTTTGTCACGCACCACCATAGCGGCCGGTCCCGTAGCGACCCCGGCCGTAGAGCGCGGTCACGTGGTTCTGCCCATCGCTCCAGTCGTACCGATTCGCCGCCATGTGTCCCCGCGGGCTCAGCGTCGCGGCCGACGGCGCCCGATCCACGACCAGCGTTCCCTCCGGCTGCCCGGGGCGCGCCCTGCTGTCGATAACCTCTCGCAACTCGGGCGCGCGCGACCGCAGCGTCAGTCTCCCATCCACGCCTCTGCACCTCCCGGCTGTGCATCATGACACGCTGCCGATCCACCTCGCCTCGATCCGCGTGACCGCGGCCCCAGCATCCTTCCGACGCCGATCAACCATGTGCCGCACCGCCGCCACACGGTAGGTCTTCTCCTCAGCGCCCACGCTCTCGCCGCCCCTCACCGCGATCACCTGCCCGATCCGCACCTCCGCCAGCAGCGGCGTGATGATCTCGATATGCTCCGGCCTCTGGGACAGCTCCGCGAAGCGGTCCTGGCACAGCCGGTTCACCAGCTCCTGGGAGATGTAGGCCTCCAGCGCCTCCACGTGCATCTTCCGCCAGCCCACGTAGCGGTCGCTGCCGGGGTCATACAGCGACGCAGCATCGTACGCCACCGCCGCGATCGGCATCCCGTCAGGCCCCACGCCCGACACCATCACGTAGTTCGCGAACTCCCGCGCCGCCGACAGGCTCAGCCGCGGCCTGCGGATGCGCAGGATCTCACCCGCCGCCTCGGGATCGCTCGCCGCTGCCCCACGGGTGTACAGCTCCCAGGCCACCGCCGTCGGACACGCGCCGGTGGCGCTCCCGTCGTGCCGGGTCACGTCCTCGGCCGTCCGCTTGGTGCGGCAGTGCCGGCATGCCTTCAGGAATGTGCCGCTCTCGTCGAAGAAGATCCCCGCGTTGTAGTCGAACCGCGCCACCTGCTCCAGGAACTCCACCCAGGGACGTCCGGGCTCCGCGTACCACAGCGGCCGCTCCGGCTGCCCCGCGCTCAGCACCGTCCCGGTGTCCTCGAGGTCCTGCTCCGCTCGCGCCAGACCACATCGATCCAGCACCCAGTGAAACACGTCCTTCACCGCCCAGCCGTCGAACACCGGGCAGCGCCCGTCAGACTTCTCGTCCCGCAGGCGGATCATCGGGTCCAGCACCGTCAGCGACAGCTCGTTGTCGCCCCCCTCCGCGGTGAGCGGCGGGGGCTCCACCACATAGCCCGACAGCGTCGCCGCTGTCTCAACCTGGCTGTCGGATATCTCCCACCCCATCGACACCCTCACCGCGCGATGCTCCTCGATGTCCGTGTGCTGGCCGAGCTGGTTGTCCAGCTCCATCTCGCACAGCCCGGTCCGCAGTCGGTCCGGGTGATCGCTCTCTATCGCGATCACGTCATCGCCGATCTCCGTTGCCCCTGGCTCGCCATTGTCGATGACCTCCGCGTACTGCCCGATCTGCATGGTGTACAGCTCCGGCGAGACCTGCGTCGTGAAGTCCACCGGCTCCCCGGTGTCCGGGTCGATCCCGACACTCTCCTGCAGGTGGGTGTACGGAGCGATGGTGGCCCGCCAGGCCCTCTGCGTCGCCGTCAGATCGTCCCGGCTGTCCGTCGTGTCCTCGGCCGTCACCTCCGCCAGGACATTGTCGTCGTTGTCCACCACCGGCAGCCTCTGAGCCTGCAGCAGCAGCTCCCCCAGGCTGTCGCCCGTATCGTAGCCGGCCTCTATCCCGGCGCTGTCGATCTCCGCGCTCGCCATCGTGATCGGGAACATCGAGAACATCCACTGTCCGCCCACGTGCGTCAGCCGCAGCTTCCCGCCGGGGATGCGCAGATAGTAGCCCGGCCGCTCGTAGACCCAGATGTCGTCCGCGAAGCCGTCGGTGGACATCACGATCCGCTCGCGCAGACAGGCGATCCACAGGAAGAGCCGCTGGCCGGCGCTGAACCCCTCCAGGGTCGGCACCCGCACCGTCCGCTCCGTCTCCGATACCCGCTCCCAACCGCTGGGGATCCTGCGCATCAGATACAGCGGCCCCCCGTACGGCACCACCAGCCTCCATCCCTCCCGGCCCGCGATCCCGAAGTCGATCTCCGTGCGCGGCAGGTGCGCGCTCCAGTCGTGATCCGGGCCGGGCTCTGCCCGGTAGAGCGAGACACAGAAGATCGGGTTGTTCGGCAGATCGAACCGGCTCTCCACCCCCGTCATCTGGTCTGGCGCCCCGTCCGACTGGTAGAGCTTCACCTCATTCGGAAGCCCGATCCCCTTCAGCGCGTGCCAAGTTCCCGCCAGCGTCTGAAAGTGGCCCAGACCGATCTCCTGAAAGTGGTCGAGAAACGGCCTCGCGATGACCGCGTTCAGCTCTCCCCGGCCCACCACCATCGCCGCGCTGTGCCGGGCCGCACCTCCGACCGCCGGCTGGCCCTGCCAGTCAACGTAGTTGCTCCCCGCCCGACCGGTCGCCAGCAGATCGGCAACCAGGTCCGCCCGCGCGAAGCCGTCGTACTTCACCTGATACCGCTGGCCGGGATCCAGCAGCTCCACCTGCGCCACCGGACTCACTCGCTCCGCCATGCTCGCACCCCTCATAAGGAAGCGGCGGACCCGGCGTCCATCGACGCACCGCCCGCCGCTCCCGGGCTCTCGTGATTGTCGCTGCTACGACGCAGGCTCCTCTATCCAGCTCTCGCCATCATCGTCCGACACATGGATCTCTATTCCCGGGAAGTTCGGCACCCCCACGACCAGCGCCCGTCCCTGACTCGCCATCTTCACGAACGCCACGCGCTGCTCGTCCGAAGGCATGGCTACTAGCTTCTCCTGCGAGCCGTCCGCGAAGCGCAGCCACGTCTTTCCCCCGTCCGCGCTTCTCCGCAGGTACTGCCCTCCGGCCCGATAGCCGATCACGTAGAGCAGACCGTTGTACTCGAAGGCCATGGCATGGCTCAGACCGCTGATGGACGCCATCACTGCACCTCTTCCCACGTCTCGCCATCATCGACCGACCGCAGCACCGAGACCGCCCCGCCGCCTCTACTGCACACCAGCACCAGCGTCCCACTGGCATCCTTCCCGGCCCAGGGCTCGTCGGCGTCGCCTCCCTCCGTGATCCGCCGCGCCACGGTCCACTCACCCGGCAGCCCGGCCCGCCGCCGCATGTAGATGTCCCCACCCGCGGCGAAGAACAGGAAGAGCTGACCCACCGCATCATCCATCAGGTGCGGACTGCCCCACATCCCGGCCACCTGCACGGCCACCGGCGTCGCCCTCTCCGCCTCCACCGGCACTCCATTCGCCGACGCCAGCCAAGGTGCGTCGTTCACGATCGTGAACCGGCAGCCCGGCGCGCTTTGTGGCTCCAACAACCGCACGTCCGCCACGGCCGTGTAGAGCCCCACGTTCCGACAGGGGCTGCCCACCGACTCCGCCGCCAGCTTCGGGCACTGCACCACCGCGATCGCGTCCCCGAACTCATCGCCCTCGTCCGGCCCCGCCGATCCCGCCGGCACCGTCACCGTCCGCGTCTCGATGACGCTGTCCTCGCGCACGCAGTCGATCTCCACCGTATAGGTCAGCGGCGAGACGTGCCCCTCCGGGAAGGTCAGCTTCAGCGCCGTCACGCCAAGCTCCCTGTCGATCTCCGGCAGGCCCTCGAAGAACGCCACGTTGTGTCCCGGCACGAACGGCTCCTGAAGGTCGCCGTCGAACTCACCGAAGCCCAGCCCGTCATTCACCTCGTCAACGTGCTTCGCCACCCATCTGGGCGCATTCGTCGGCTGACCCGGTCCGCTCTGCGTCACGAAGTCCTCCGTCTCGTCATACAGATCCGGTCGCCAGTGATAGCTCAGCCCTCGCGACCAGCTCCCCTCCCGCTCTGAGAGGCGCACCAGCCGCATCCCGTAGCCAGGCTCCGTCTGCGCCGCCGCCGTTGGCGTCTCGAAGTACCCCCGGCAGTCCATCGCGTCGGCGCGTCCGAATGAGTCCGCGCACTGCATGCAGAACCCCCGCAGATAGACCCCGCTCGGCCCCCGGTGCGCCGGCCCGCCGCAATAGGGGCATACCAGGTCCGCCACGCCGGCCCGCGTGACCTCGCCTCCCGTCAGTCTCGCCTCCACGAACCTGGCGTGCTCGCCGAACTCCAGCCCCACGCGCGCAGCTTCCGGCAGATTGCCCCTCACCCGCTCATCGTCCCCCAGCAACGCGTTGCCATGCACCTTCCCGCCCAGCAGCAGCTTCTGCTCCGGATAGTATCCCGCCGCGCGATACTGACCGGCCCCGCTCCCGCTGTCATCGAACGGCTGCCCGCGCAGCTCAAATGCCGCGTCCTTCACTGCTCCGTCCACCAGCACGTCATACTGATGCGCCTGCGCCCCCCACTCCACCAGCTCCGCGAGGTCCGGCACGTACCTGAACTTCGGGAGCGTCTCGGTCGTGACCCAGCCCCCGTAGTCCAGCTCCTCCGTCTCGTACGTCTCGCCGCTGTCACACTCCCGCACCACCACGCTACCCGGACACCACTGGAAGTTCTTGTGCCCCCGCAGCGGCCTCCGCCACGCCTCGGGCTTGTACTGCTCGTAGGCCGCCGCGTAGGCCCTCGCCCCCAGCACCACGTCCGAGTAGGGCACCCCAAGCACCGGCATCGACCCCCACTCCGCATCGTGGATCGACGCCTGCCCCCCGAGCCCCTCCGGCGGGACCGTCGCCTCCCAGTAGCCGTCGGGGCCTGTCGTGGCTATCGTCCCCACGATCTCGCACAGCTCCGTGTCGATGACCACGATGTCGATGCCCTCGGCAGGCACGCCCGGTCGCTCGTAGACGCGCCCGCAGATCGTGTCGGGATCCGTGTAGTGCTCCAGCGGCCCCATCGACACGCTGGCGGTCTCCCCCCTCCTTACCTCCGCCGTCTGCCGCGCGCAGCCGTAGCTCGGGTCCCACGTCCCCCATGCCGTCAGCTTGTAGGCCACCACGCTGTGCTCCGCCTGCGGCAGGCCGGTGATCGTCACGGTGCCCTCCGGCGGGATAGTGTGCTCCGTCCCGGGATCGTCCAGCGTCCCCACCCGGATCCTCGCCCCCGGCTCGCCGCTCACCTCCAGCGTCCCGCTGAGGATGTTGAGGACCGCCTCCGCGCCCTCATACACCGGCACCTTCCGGCCCAGGTATGCGCACCGCACCTCGCTCAGCGCCCGCGGCAGCCGCCGGCTCGCGCTCTCCGGCGTATCGTCCCGTCTGTCTCCCGGACGCTGATACAGCGCCCCGTCTCCCTTCGGCGCGATGAACTCCCACCGACCCTCCGCGTCCGTGCGTATGGGCGCGAACACCTGCGCCCCCTCAACATACGTCGAGAGCTCCGCGTCCCAGATCAGCTCGTTGTACTCCAGGCTGTCCCAGGCGACGACCGCACCGTCCTCGACCGTCTCCAGCACCAGCTCCAGGCTCACGTTCGCGTCCGATACCGGTGTCCCGTCACTCAGTATCCGCCCCCGCAGCCGGTAGCCCATCGTGACGTGCTCGGTCAGAGGCGCCTCCGCGAAGCTCGACGGCTGAATTCTCCGCCCCCACCACGGGTCATCGACCATCAGCGCGTATCGCCCGGTGGGCTCCTCCTCGTC
>JBNGDZ010000232.1:2896-7400 GCA_049975765.1 Armatimonadota bacterium | reverse complement strand
GACGCCACCGTCATGCGGTCCTCCTCAATAAGCGGCGGGGAGTAGCCCCACATGACTCCGGAGGTCAGGTAGGTGCGCCAGCAGTAGCGGCCTGTGACGCAGGCGTAGCGGCTCGGCGTGCAGACCGCGGATGCGGAGTGGGCGTCGGTGAAGCGCATGCCCTCCCGGGCCAGGCGATCCATATTGGGCGTGGGGATCTTCTCGGCGCCGTAGCAGCCGGGGTCCCCGAAGCCCATGTCGTCGGCCATGATGAAGATGATGTTGGGGTGACGCGCGTGCGCTCGAGGCATGCCTGGCACCTTCCTCGGGTCCGGTCCGGCTGCGCCTGCGAAAGGTAGTTTCCGCGCCGGCGGCCTCGCCCCTGCCTCCGCAGGGCACAGGCTGTCCGGGAGCGATGGTGGACGGCTGTGATCCAGCACACGGTAAAACGCCGGGCGGGAGAGGGCCCGCCCGGCGCGGGGGTCATGGCGCGGTCTCGATCAGGGCATGCCCTTGCCGGTCGCCAGGCACATACATGAGGTCGCGGTGTACGTTCCCGGGCTTGAGCCTCTTGGCGTGCCCGTCGGCGAACGCGTATTCACCGCCACCGTTGTGCAGGACGGGCAGGCAGTCGGTGATGCTGTAGGCGATCAGCCTCAGGCCGCGCAATCATTGCGCGCTTGCGGCAAGCTTGCTCGCCGATGACAGCACCATGGCTTCCTGGGTCGCGGCTTTGCTCCCATGCTTACCGCATTGTCACCGTGTTCAGCCCCTGGCACTGCTCGCCGGTGGGCGCGGCGGCGCTGACGCGGATGAGGTACATCCCACTCGGTACCTTCGTCCCCCGCTCCGAGCGGCCATTCCAGTTCACCGTCTGGAGGCCGGGATCGCACTCCCGATCGGTGACGATGCGCTTGATCGTGCGCCCGGCGATGTTGAGGACATCCACGGTCACGCTTCCTGCCGCCGACAGCGTGAAGCTGATCTGCGCGCCGTCGCCGGCGGCCTGCGCGCTCACGCCCATCACCTGCAGCAGGTCATCGCGCTCGCCCAGCTCGATCTCGAACTGGCGCCGGCGGTCACGAGCGGTGTAGGTGTAGCTGGGGGCGTGGCGCAGGTCGATGCGTGTACCCGTGGCCTGGTCAGTCAGCCACACCGCCATGTCGCCGGGAAGCTCGGAGGTGTCCACGATCCGCAGCGAAACGTCTTCCTCTTGCGGCGAGTTCACCGTCAGCGTCCAGGTGTGCTCCTCGCCCTGCGGCACAATCGAGCGGGCATAGCCGATGCCGTCCTGCACGTCGAGGTAGGCGCCGACTGCGTCGGGCATCATGGGGGGCTTGGGGGTCTTCAGGGCGTCGCCATCGGCGGCAATGCCGAGCCAGGTGCCCACGTCGCGCATATCCCCGGCCTGTGCCGCAAGCTGGATGCAGGTGCTGCCATCGGGCACGTCGGGGGCATCGCCGAGGCTGGCGACTCTGTGCGCAGCCGAGGCGGTTGTGAGGCCCGCGGGGTCGAAGGTCGCGGTGCCGGAATACGTCGCCAGCGCCCAGAAGCCGCAGCCGGCCGGGACAACGTTCATCTGCTCGTAGGTGAACTGCTGGGCATTCCAGTGATGGACGGGGGTGATGATGCTGCCGTCGCCGTCAGGCGTCAGGCCGGTCTCCACGTCCAGTGCGCCAGGGAATGGGTTCGCCAGCAGGTTCCAGCCGGATGCGACGGGTACCTGCATCTGCTGGGGTGCGCGCATGGGGACCGTCGCGGTGCCCTCGGCGCTGCACAGCGCCCAGGCGCCGAGGCCGGCGTGATCGAGGGCCGCGGTGTTTGGGTCCACCGGCTGATACTGGAACTTGGCCGCGTCCCACATGAACAGCGAGAGGAGGCCGTCGCCCAGCAGGTCGGCGAAGCTCGCGCCCTCGTCGGCGGGGCACCCCACCGACGGCATGTTCCAGCCCACATGCATCTCGACGGGCACATCGACCGCCGGCCCGATGACCACCACGGTGGCGTCAGGCTCGGCCGGCGTCTCCTCCACGTTCCCCGCGTTGTCACGGGCGATGGAGTAGAACCTGTAGGTGTGCCCGGCGCTTGCGGTGAAGGTCTCGGACGCGGCGGAGGTGTTCGCAACCCAGACGTCATAGGGCCGTCCGTTGTCGCTGACGAAGATGTCGTATTCGGCGAGGCCCGACCCCTGCTCGTCGTCGGAGCCGGCCCACGAGAGCTCGAACTCCGTCTCCTCGCTGGTCGGCGGGAGGTCTGTCACCGAGCTGGTTGGCGCGCCGGAATCGATGGTATTGGTGACCGCGTTCGTGGTCAGCGGCTCGTTGGTGTCGAAGGTGATGTCCGCCGCGTTCTCGATGACGGTGCCCTCCGGCAGGCCGCTGCCGGGCTCACAGGTGTAGGAGATCCAGCCACGGCCGTGAGGATCCACCGCGTCGTCCCAGTCGGTGGCCGGGTCATCTTCCTGCACGTTCGGCGGAAGGAAGTCCGTGATCTGTCCGGTGTCCGGATCGCGCCCTGTGAAGCGCCATGTGGCCACACCGGACCACTGGTCGAAGTCACACGCGACCTCTATCTCCACGGGGACGTCCTGGGGCGGGCAGTTGGGGTAGTCGGGATCAGTCACGTCCTTGAGGGGCACTGTGGTGGCGATCGTCTCGGTGAAGCTGTGCGTGTCAGCGGGCAGCGGGACATCAACGCCGGCCACGCGAATCTGCGTCAGCGTGAAGCTGCTCCAGTCGAGATCGCTGTCGAGCTGATCGGTCACGACCACCTGGTAGGCGGCGGCCGATGACTCCTCCGGATCGTTCTCGAAGTGGACGCTGTAGCTCAGCGGCACATCGCCCCGGACGAAGCCCTCCGGGCCGTGGCCGATCGTGTGCGTCTTCTGGTTGGGGTCCCATGAGCGCCGCACCACGATCGAGACATAGTCCAGCCAATCGGGATGGCCAACTGGGAACTTGTCGGTGAATATGCGGGCGAAGCAGCCCCACTGCGACATTATCGCCATGGAGCGATAGCTGTCGGTGGGCGAGAATCCGCTGTTTGCCAGGGCTGTGAAGCCGACGCAACTGATGGCGTCGCCGGCGCCGGTGCGGTCCCACGGCGTGCCGGCGTTTCTGTCATAGAAGCCTCGGATCTGGTCGATGAGGTCGGCCATTCTGGCTTCGGCCTCTTCCACGCTGCCGACTCCGTACGGGTTGATCGCACGCTCCAGCCCATACAGGACCAGTCTCCGCTCCGGGTAATCCTGCTGGTATCGCTGCGCCAACTCCTCAAAAGAAGACAGTGGTTCACACTGCACTCCCTGTTGCGGCCAGTCGAACGACTGGTAGATCTTGGCCTCCCCGCCTTCCTTGACCACATAGGCCTCATGCCAGAGATGACGGTAGGGGCCCTGGCTGTAGTAGTCCATGGCTATCCAGCGTACGAGGTATGCGCTGCCGTCGGGCACATCGGCCAGCCGCCTGCTCTCGATGAAGGGGGGGAACCGCGAGTCCCACGACCTCTGTCGAGCGGTCTGCACCTGCCCTCGGAGATGCTGAGTCACGGAAGCGGCCTCCGACGCCTTCCCACTGCTGATTGCGCCGGAGATGGGAGCGTCCGGGGCATAGGATGGAGCGATGTCGACATAGCCGTCCGGTCGCTGCGCGATGTCGGCCGCGATCTCGAAACTCTCATCTGCCGTGACGGTCAGCCCCACAGTGCTCTGCGCCCCCGGGGGTACTTTTGAGAGCATCAGGCAGATCACGGCCTCGTCGCCGCTATCGAGACGATGCGGATTATCAACCGGGTCCTGACCGGGGACGTGTAGAGTGCACTCCGCCTCAGGTGACAGGCTTATGAACAGGAAGGCCAGATAAGGATCCACGTTGCCCGAGTTCCCGTAGGCTACCTCGAAGTACGTGGGTCGGCCGGCGCGCACCACTGTGGGGCCCCAGACCTGTGCCCAGAGCTGCGGCTGCCCGGTGGCGATCTCCAGTCCTGGCGACAAGAGGCTCTCTCGGCCGCTCGGGTTCGTCACGACCAGGTCCCACATGCCCAGGGGCGCTCCGCGCAGATCAAACCACGCGGTCAGCTCCGTGCCCTCGCTGTTCACAAGCGTGTCGCTGCAGGTGATCTCCGCGTAGCCTTCCCGACGCAGGCTCGCCACGGCCCCCTCTGCGAGGTAGTGACCGGTGAGCACCACCTCCGCCACCTCATCAGCTACGACCACAGTGGGAGTAACGCTCCTCACCAGCGGCGGGCCGGCCCGGAGGTCGAAGTGCTTGGTTCCGGAGACGGTGCTCTCCACCCGCACGTAGGCGTACCCGTCCGACTGTGCCGTGAGCTCCACGGTCTGATCGGAGTAGCCGCCGTCGCCGGCCTCCGGCAGAGAGCCCTCAGCGATGGAGAGACGCGAGGGCCAGCTATCGTCCTTCTCGACGAGCACGATTGCGGGCTCATCGGCGGTGACCTCAACCTGATACCATCGCGCGTCCCCGCTCCAGCTCAGCAAGCGCATCACCCACCGCCATGGCTTTTCTAT
>JBNGDZ010000232.1:0-2886 GCA_049975765.1 Armatimonadota bacterium | reverse complement strand
TCCCCGCTCCAGCTCAGCTCCTGGTTCCTGAGCGGCTCGCCCGGCCTGAGAGTGGGGAAGGTCTGCCGGCTGTGCGCCGTGATGGTGAATGCCCCGCCCGACGACCAGCCAGCGTCCACCCGGACGTAGGCGTAGCCATCTCCCTCTGCCGTCAGCTCCACGGCCTGATCCGCGTCCTCGTTGGCGCCGAGACTCGGCACAGAGCCCTGGGCGATGGCGAGTTGTGAGAACCACCGACTATTCTTGTTCAGGAGCACGAAGATCTGCTGACCGGTCGTTACTGGAAGCTGATACCATTTTGTTTCGCGCTCATCTACCTGGTCCTCGACCGGGGCGCCCAGAGCCAGGCGCCGGGAATGGAGCACTTGCTGCTGGTAGCTCGAAGACAGCGTGACACTTGCATCCTCCGCGCACGACGCCCGGCAGGAGATGTGATAGCTGACCGGGCCGCTTCCGCCGGTGCTCGGGGCTGTCCAGACCGGGGAGCGCTTGGTCGGATCATCGAACTGTCCGACGGGGTCGCCGTTGTCATCCACCGCACTCCACTGGTAGCTGACCGTGTGGCCCTCAGTGCACGCTGCCTCGGCCCGGCACTGCACCGATCCGCCGGAGCCTATCAGTGTGGGCTGCCCGCTCGCTCTCTCGACGAAGTATACGACGTGAGCGGAGTACTGCTCTCCGATGCGGCCCGTGTGGCGGATGTCGTGGTGGGCCATGGGCCAGGGGCTTTCGGCCAACTGGGGCGTCTCGCCCTCCACTCCCACAGCGTGAAGTGTGTCGCCGCCGGCGATGACGTAGATGGTGCCGCCGGGGCCGATCATCGGGCAAGCGGAGACCCCTGAGCTGGTGCCGAGATCGAGCCGCCACTTCTCGGAGCCATCGGGGTTGACGGCGTACAGCCCCCACCACTCGGTGGAGCCGACGTATAGGGTGCCATCGGCGCCCACGGCCGCGCTGGTATCCGCTCCCGGATCGATCGGGAAGCTCCACTGCTCGGAGCCATCGGGGCTGACGGCGTACAGGTTGCCGTCGAGTGAGACGACGTAGACGGTCCCGTCGGTGGCTATCGTGGGACTCGACTGGGTGCCCAGACCGATGGGGACGCTCCAGCGCTCAGCGCCATTGGCACTGAGCGCGCAGAGCTCGGTGTCGCGACAGATGTACACGGTCCCGTCCGCACCTATCGCCGGACTGCCGAGCATCAAGAGAGCGTTGCCGAAAACCCACCTCTGAGAGCCGTCGGGGTTGATGGCGTAGAGGTTCCCGTCATGCGACCCGACGTAGACCGTGCCGTCGGCGTCGATGGCAGGATTGCCTGACACGCCCAGCCCCGTCTCAAAGCGCCACTTCTCCGTCCCGTCAGGATTCAGGGCGTAGAGGTAGTGGTCCACGGAGCCGACGTAGATGGTGCCGTCGGGCGCTATGGCCGGGCCGCTGGATATGCCCAGGCTCGCCTGGAAGCGCCACTTCTCGGAGCCGTCGATGTCGACGGCGTAGACGCTCCCGTCCATGCACCCGATGTAGATGGTGCCGTCGTCGGCGACGGCGGGACTGGTTGCGATACCCGCGCCGGCGGCGAAGCTCCACTTTTCGGCGCCATCGACGAGCGCTGGCCGGACTGGCGCAATATGGCGCACCTGGGCTACTGTCGGCGGTGGCGGCGGCCGTCCAGGATCCCGGCTAACGGCATGGAGCTTCCCGTCGATGGATGACAGATAGAGTGTGCCGTCAGGCCCCATGGCAGGGCCGCCGAAAAGCGGGGCATCGAGCTTGAGGCGCCAGTGCTCAAAGGGCTGCGCCGTTGCGGATATGCTCGCGCAGAGCACAAGCAGCGTGCACGCCCCAAGCACGGCCAGCACGCGTGATCCCCGATGTCGCATGGTTAACCCTCCCAAGGCTCACGTCAACGGTGCAACGCCTGTCACATCACGGATGATCCTGATTCCGGCCGGACGGGTGTCTTCTCGCATGATCCCGGGCCTCTGGGCGGCCCGCCGCTGCTGGCGCCGGCGAAGCGCGGGCCACGCACCCAAGTCTACTCGACCCACCATGGCTCGTCGCGGACCTCGAAGTGGCCGTAGCGGTAGACGTAGCGGTCGTAGTCGGCCATGGCCAGGTCGCGGATCTGCTCCGGATCCGGGAACATGCCTGAGATCGTCCGATCGGGTATCTCATCCCACCGGATGGCGAACGTCCAGTCTACCCAGCCCTCTTCATCGAGGGTTCCTGTCACGGATGTGCCGCCGATGGTCCCACTGACCTCCCGCCAGTCGGAGGTGAAGGTCAGGTCCACCGGGCCCTCGTCACTGTCGAACTGCGCCCTGTGCTGACCGGCTTTGATGGCTATCGGGAACAGGTCCTCCTCGGCAGTGGTGGTGAGAGGCCACAGGGAGCAGGAGTAGTCCTCACCGTCCATGCTGTGGGCTCGGAAGAGGAGCTCGGTGGAGTCCGAGAGCGTGTATTCGGCCCAGTTGGGGAAGATGTAGAGGTAGGGGGGCGCGAGGGCGCGGAAGCTGCCGGGGGGACTGTCCCACAGCTCGCGCAGGTTCAGCGGCACCTGCTCCAGGCCCTGATTCACCCATTCGCCGGCGTCGCTGTCCCAGTCGGCGTACTCGACCTCGACGTCCACCTGCTCGCTCAGGACGGTAAGTCCGTCGGCCAGGTAGTCGCGCAGCTCGGCGATGGTCGTGTCCTGCATCTCCGCCAGCGCGCGGCGCACCAGATCGTCGGGGTCGGACGGCAGCCACTGGGTGCTGACCGCCGCCTGCGACCGCCGGACGCACTCGCGGATGGCCTCACCTGCCTGCGTCCACCTCTCCGCATCGATCTCCGAGAACGGGAGGTTCGGCGAGTAGTCGGCCAGCGCCACAGCGCCGTCGCCGTCCA
>JBNGDZ010000231.1:0-7459 GCA_049975765.1 Armatimonadota bacterium | reverse complement strand
ATGGCCTGGTGCCTGCGACACCCGGCGGTGACCTCGGTCATCAGCGGCGTCACCAAGGTCAGCCAGCTTGAGGACAACATCCAGGCCGCCGACGCCGAGGTGCCCGATGACGTCTACGAGGCCCTGTGCGAGCTGTTCCCGGGGGCCGAGGAGAGCAGCGCGCCGTGAGGAGGGCGCCATGAGCCCGCGCATCGCCTACATCGGCGCCGGCAACTTCAGCAGCAGTTTCATCTTCCCCCAGCTTGAGCGCCATGATGTGCAGCCCGCCGCGGTCTGCGATCTGGTTCAGGACAGGGCGCAGCGGGCGGCGGCCCGGCACGGCTTCGAGCGCGTCTACGTGGACTTCCGCGAGATGCTCCAGCGCGAGCGGCCTGAAGCCGTCCTCTGCGTGGGGCCTCCACGGATGCAGCACGAGGTCGGGCTGGAGGTGCTCCGGGCCGGCTTCCCGCTATACGTCCAGAAGCCGGCGGCCCCGTCATCCGAGCAGGTGCGGGAGATGGCCGAGGCGGCGGATGAGGCCGGCGTGGTCTGCCATGTCGGCTTCAACCTCCGGTCCGCCCCCGCGGTGCGCCGCACGCGCGAGATCATCGCCACGGAGCAGTTCGGGACGCCGACGCTGATGGTCTTCCGCTACGGGCTGATGGCCGGGAGGACATGGGGGGACGCGGTCTTCGACCAGAACGTGCACGCGGTGGACACCATCCTCCACCTGCTGGGCGACTGGAAGGACGTTCAGGCCACGCCGCTGGCTCAGGAGGGCGTTCGCGGCTACGTGGCGGCGATCACCCTCGCCGGCGGCGCGCTGGCATCGCTCAACGTCACCTCGGAGATGGACTCGCGCGACGAGTTCATATACTTCGAGATCACCGGCCGGGGGGGCCATACGATCCTCTCCCACGACGGTGACCTGCGCTACCATCGGCCGGAGGCCGACGACATCTGCATGCAGATGGGAACGTGGAACTCGCAGCGGCTGATCGACTGGTGGGGCTACCACGATGACGTCGCCAACTTCCTCGCGGCGGTGCGCGGCGATGAGCAGGACCGTGCTCCCGTCCAGGACACCGTACGCACGGCGGAGCTGTGTGAGGCGATCCTCCGCCGGCTCCGCGAAGGGGGCGCTCCGCAGTGAGCTTCTCGGCGATCATCCACGCCATGACCTACGATGGCCTCGACGCCATGTCGCTGCCCGCGGCGCTGCAGGTGCTGCGCGAGGCCGGCTTCGATGGCGTCATGCTCATGTCGATCCCGGGTCGCCCGGCGCTGACGGCGCAGGAGACGCCTGAGGCCTGCCTCCTGGACCTTGCGCGGTCCGACCTCGACGTCGCGACGTCCATCGCCGATGAGGCCGGCATGAGGATCGTGGGGCTCTACGGCGCGGGCATCGACCCGACGTCGGAGGCGGCCTTCGACGAGAGCGTGGCGCACCTGCGCGACGCCTGCCGGGCGGCTGAGGGTCTTGGCTGCCGGCATGTGGGGCACTCCGGGGGTCGCGCCGAGGCCGCCGGCATGACGCCCGACGAGAAGCTGGAGCAGATCCGCCGCCTGGCCCGGATCGTGGACGCCGCAGCGGCGGAGTTCGGCGACATGCTCTTCGCCGTCGATGCGCACTATCACGGCGTTATCGAGAGCGTCGCCGACTGCGAGCACTACCTGCGGGAGCTGTCCTCCGAGCGTGCCGGCATCCTGCTCAACACCGGGCACATGACCACCTGCGAGCAGCCCGGCTGGGAGCTGCTGGAGCGCCATCCCGCGCGCGTGCCTGTCATCGGCTGGAAGGACCACCGGCCCGACCCCGCCGGCGAGCGGCCCTTCCTGTCGGTGCAGCTCGGCACCGGCGACGCCCCGCTGCAGCGCTACGTGGCGGCCGCCCGGGGCCAGCACGCCGACCGGGTGCACGTCATCAACGTGGAGCACGTGCCGATGGACCGCAAGCGAGACGCCCTGCACCACAGCCTCCAGCACCTGCAACTCCTGTGGGAGCGCGCGCGGTAGCGGAGGGCCGTTCCGTGCGACGGACACTCCTGTCCGCCGGCCATTCGGAACTACGCACGTGCGACAACGGCGCACGGGCAGGAGTGCCCGTACCACGGAACGCCTTGCGACAGCGAGCGGTCTCTACTCCGTCAGCGCCTCCACGATGGCGTTGGCGATGACCATGTGGCCGCTTGGGCCGGGATGCACCGGCTCGGGGCAGAAGAACTCGCTCTCCCGGTACTTCAGGTGCTGCTGGAACAGCTCGTGGGTGGCGATGTGCCGGCAGCCGTGCTCCTTCGCCATCTGCTGGACGACCTCGATATACTGCGGGATGCGCTCCATCACCAGCGCCCGGAAGCTGCCCTCGGCGCTGTCGGCGCTGATGTAGAACGGATCGAGCAGCAGCACCCGGGCGTCCGTCTCCTCGGCGGTGCGGGTCAGGATCTCGTCGTACTTCTCGCGATACAGCTCCGCCGGCACCATGGGCTCGGCCTGGCGGATAACCGAATGCAGATCGTTGATGCCGATGAGGATTGAGACCCAGTCCGGCTGGTGCCGGATGACGTCATCGGTCCAGCGCTCGGCGAGCTGCGTGACGCGGTTGCCGCCGATGCCCTTATTGAGCCAGCGGATCTCCCGCTCGGGGTACTTCGCAGTCACCAGGTCGATGGTGAGCTTTGCGTAGCCTGTGCCGTGTGGCGCCGCCGCGGCGCGCCGGCCGGCATCGGTGATGGAGTCCCCCTGGAAGATGTAGGTCTGTCCGTCCTGCACGGGAAGGTCAGCCATGTTCGCTCCTCCGATCGGGATGTGCGCGTGCACTCACGGCGGACGGCGCCACGGGCCGACCCGCGACGCCGTCGTGTCCTCTCGTCCGAGATTCAGCCCAGCGGCACCGCGTCCAGACTCCACCGGACCACGCCCATGTGATAGCGCTGGTGCCAGGGCGAGCAGTTGGAGTAGTAGGCCGTGACGATCTCGCCGTCATCGACCTGCGCGCTGGAGGGGTAGCCCAGGTCGCCCTCCAGCAGCCCGCCCACGATCACGAAGGGCGCCGTCCAGGTCTCCCCGACGTCATCACTGATGCGCCCGCAGACACCGCGGAAGCGTGGGATGCGGCTCCCGTAGCTGGCCAGGATGCGCCCGTCGCTCAGCTCCAGCAGGTGGCCGGGGTGCTGGCCCGGCAGGCCCAGGTGGTGGCTCGGCTCCCAGGTGCGCCCCCGGTCCTCGGAGACGAACAGGCGCACGTTGGCCGGCAGCGCCACGCCGGGCTCGTCGGTCCGCACGCCCCACGACCGGCACAGGGCCAGCCAGCGCCCGGAGCTGTGCACCAGGATGTCGGTCTCGTTGTAGTTGCCCTCCCCGATGATGGAGCCGTCGCCCCAGGTGCGTCCGCCGTCGGAGCTGCGCAGCAGGAGGCTGTGGCGCCGCTTGTCGCTCTCCCAGTCGGCCGAACCGTAGCAGCTCACCACGACCTCGTCGCCGGCGGGGCAGACGTCGCCGAAGGGGATGAGCGTGGGCGCGTCCTCGAAGCCGGGGAGCTCGCCGGCGGCCGGCGCTATCTCCCCCACGTGGTCCCAGGTGTGGCCGTCGTCGGTGGAGATGCACACCCAGGGCTTGAGGACGTGACCGCGCCCGCCGCGCTCCTCGCCCTGCAGGCTCCAGCCGCTCACCAGCGCCACCAGGTGCCCCTCGGCGCTGAGGCCCGCCGCCACGTTCATGCGCACCGAGGGCGGCTCGTGCTGCGTGACCTCGCTGCGGCACTGCCAGGTGTAGCCGCCGTCGCCGCTGACCCACAGCTCCGGATCGCCCTCGTGCCAGCCGTGGCTGGGGTGGCTGTAGATGACCGCGCCGATCTCCCCGTTCGGCATGGGCGTGAGGTTGGGCCAGGCGCAGTGATCCAGCGCGGTCACGACGTGGTAAGCCCCGTCCGGAAGCTGGATGTGATAGCCCATCATGGACCTCCCCGGGAGGACTCTGTGCATGGTCGATGTGCGGAACGGGCGGAGGTTCGCCACGGCCCCCGCCATGTCCTCTTGGGCGCGCAGCCCGCGCTCACGAGGAACCGCGGCGGGGGTGGCGAATCAGTAGCCCAGGGGACCGCGATTGTGTCAGGCGATTCCAGGAGGGACCCGAGATGGGCACAGAGCAGCACGATCAGCCGGACACCCCCACTCTCAGCGAGGCCGAGCTTGCCCGCATCGACGCCTGGTGGCGGGCCGCCAACTACCTGTCGGTCGGCCAGATCTACCTCATGGACAACCCCCTGCTGCGCGAGCCGCTGAGGCCGGAGCACATCAAGCCGCGCCTGCTGGGCCACTGGGGCTCCGTGCCGGGCCTGACGCTCCTCTACGCCCACCTCAATCGAGTCATCAAGGCCCACGATCTGAACATGATCTTCATCACCGGGCCCGGCCACGGCGCGCCCGGAATCGTCGCCAGCACCTGGCTCGAGGGGACATACAGTGACTTCTACCCCAACGTGGAGCAGGACGCCGAGGGCATGCGCAAGCTCTTCAAGCAGTTCTCGTTCCCCTACGGCATTCCCAGCCACGCCGCGCCCGAGACGCCCGGCTCGATCCATGAGGGCGGGGAGCTTGGCTACGCCCTCTCGCACGCCTACGGCGCCGCCTTCGACAACCCGGACCTGATCGTGGCCTGCGTGGTCGGCGACGGCGAGGCCGAGACGGGGCCTCTCGCGACCGCATGGCACTCCAACAAGTTCCTCAACCCCGCGCGCGACGGCGCGGTGCTGCCGATCCTGCACCTCAACGGCTACAAGATCGCGAACCCCACCGTGCTCGCGCGCATCAGCCGCGAGGAGCTGGAGGACCTGATGCGCGGCTACGGCCATGAGCCGCACTTCGTGGAGGGCGACGACCCCGAGCGCGTGCATCAGCAGATGGCGGCGACGCTCGATGAGGTCATCGCGCGTATCAAGCAGATCCAGCACCGAGCGCGGGAGGGTGAGGCGACGCAGCGCCCGCGCTGGCCGATGATCGTACTGCGCACCCCCAAGGGGTGGACGTGTCCGGGGGAGATCGACGGGGAGAAGGTGGAGGGGCACTGGCGCTCCCACCAGGTCCCGATGGCGGAGGTCCGCGACCACCCCGAGCACCTCAAGCTGCTGGAGCAGTGGATGAAGAGCTACCGCCCCGAGGAGCTGTTCGACGAGCATGGCCGCCCTCGGCCCGAGCTGCTGGACCTGGCACCCGAGGGGGAGCGGCGAATGGGCGCCAACCCGCACGCCAACGGGGGCCTGCTGCTGCGCGACCTCGAGATGCCCGACTTCCGGGACTACGCGGTGGACGTGCCATCGCCCGGGGCCGTGAAGGCGGAGGCGACGCGCGTGCTGGGCCGCTTTCTGCGGGATGTGATGAGGCTCAACGAGCCCCACGGCAACTTCCGCGTCATGGGCCCCGACGAGACCTCATCGAATCGCCTCGACGCGCTCTTCGAGGTGACCGACCGCGCTTGGATGGCCGAGACCGATGAGCACGACGTGAACCTGTCCGCCGACGGCCGGGTCATGGAGATCCTCAGCGAGCACACCTGCCAGGGCTGGCTGGAGGGCTACCTGCTGACGGGGCGCCACGGGCTGTTCTCGTGCTACGAGGCCTTCATACACATCGTGGACTCGATGTTCAACCAGCACGCCAAGTGGCTGAAGGTGGCGCGGGATGAGGTGCCGTGGCGGCGGCCGATCGCCTCGCTCAACTACCTGCTGACCTCGCACGTGTGGCGCCAGGACCACAACGGCTTCAGCCACCAGGACCCGGGCTTCATCGACCACGTGGTCAACAAGAAGGCCGACGTTATCCGCATCTACCTGCCCCCGGACGCCAACACCCTGCTGTCGGTGGCCGACCACTGCCTGCGCAGCCGCGACTACGTCAACGTCATCGTGGCCGGCAAGCAGCCCCAGCCGCAGTGGCTGGACATGGACATGGCGGTCAAGCACTGCACCGCGGGCGTCGGGATATGGGACTGGGCCAGCAACGATCAGGAGGGCGAGACCGATGTGGTGATGGCCTGCGCCGGGGACGTCCCGACCATTGAGACGCTTGCCGCGGTAAGCCTGCTGCGCGAGTACGTCCCCGACCTGAGGATCCGCGTGGTGAACGTGGTGAACCTGATGAAGCTGCAGCCGGAGGAGGAGCACCCCCACGGGCTTTCAGACGCGGAGTTCGACACCATATTCACCACCGACAAGCCCATCATCTTCGCCTACCACGGATACCCCTGGCTGCTGCACCGGCTGACCTACCGGCGCATGAACCACGACAACCTGCACGTGCGCGGCTATAAGGAGGAGGGCACGACGACCACGCCCTTCGACATGGCGGTGCGCAACGACCTGGACCGCTACGACCTGGTCATGGACGTGATCGACCGCGTGCCGCGACTGCGGCAGAGGGCCGCCCACATCCGCCAGGAGATGCGCTACCGGATCATCGACCACCGCGAGTACATCGCCGAGCACGGCCAGGACACCCCCGATGTCCGCGACTGGCGCTGGCCCGAGGAGTAGCCGGCATCGACGCCGGCGGGGACGGGCATCGCTCACACCAGCACCATGCCCTGCTGCACGCCGGAGCCGGCGACGGTGCGCTCGACCTCGGCGGTGGTGTCGATTGCTGTGGCTCGGGCGCGGTTCTGAGCCACAGGTAGTCAGTTGCGAACTGCATCGCCAGGGACGATGGAGCCCACGGGACTTCGCAGCGGGCGTGTGCTATAATGCCTGCGACGAGCACTGCCAGCGGAGGTGGGAGCATGGCACGAGCGGTGGCGACCCTCAAACGCCGCGAGGACGTGGCGCCCGGGCACTACCTCCTGGAGTTGAGCTGCCCGGAGATCGCCGGCTCGGCCGAGCCGGGGCAGTTCGTGCACCTGCGCGTGGGCGACGGCACCGACCCGCTGCTGCGGCGACCCTTCTCCGTCATGCTCACGCAGCCCTCGGCGGACGAGATTCAGGTGCTGGTGCGGACCGTCGGCCGGGGCACGGAGCTGATCGCCGACCACGAGGCCGGCACGCACTACGACCTGCTGGGGCCGCTGGGACACGGGTGGCGACTGCCCGAGGCGACCGAGAACGTGATGCTGGTGGCCGGCGGCGTGGGCGTGGCGCCGCTGGTATTCCTCGCCGACCACCTGCGCACTGCTGAGCCGAAGTCCTACGTGCGTGCCATCTTCGGCGCGACCACCGAGGATGCGCTGGTGTGCTGGACCGAGTTCGCCTCCCGCTGCGAGGAGTTCACCGCCGTCACCGAGGACGGCACCGCCGGGGAGACAGGTATGGCCACCGATGTGCTGGCCTCGGAGATGGACCGCGATCTGCCCGATCGCGTCTACGCCTGCGGGCCGGACGCCATGCTGGTGGCGGTGGCCGGGCTGTGCCGCGACGCCGGGGTCCCCATGCAGGCCTCCATGGAGCAGTGGATGGGCTGCGGCGTGGGCGCGTGCCTGGGCTGCGCCATCCCGGCGG
>JBNGDZ010000230.1:6815-7485 GCA_049975765.1 Armatimonadota bacterium | reverse complement strand
CCTCCAGACTCCCGGCGATCTGTGAGATCACCTGCGCCTCGCGGGCCGCCCCCTCCACCAGCTCCTCCTCGCCGCGCCTGGTGTATGCGAAGTGCGAGGCATAGCTCATCATCCCCACGATCTCCAGCGCCGGCATCTGCGTGAGCTGGTCGGCGAAGCCCACGGCGTCCTCGGGCGGCACGCCCGTCCGGCCAGCGCCCGCGTCCACCTCGATCAGCACCTCCAGCTCCATGCCCGCATCGCTGAATACCTCCGAGGCCTGGCGCGCCGCCTCGAGGCTCTCCAGCGCGATCGACAGCCTCGGGACTCGCCTCGCCAGCGCCACCAGTCTCCGCATCTTCGTCTCGCCCACCAGGCAGTTGGCGATGAAGACGTCCTCGACGCCAGCCGTTGCCATCACCTCTGCCTCGCCGATCTTGGCGCAGGTGACACCGGCTGCCCCGGCCCGGATCTGCCTTTGCGCGATCTCGGGGGTCTTGTGGGACTTGATGTGCGGGCGCAGCTCGATGCCCGCATCCAGCGTGGCCCTGTGCACGCGGAGGATGTTCTCCTCCATCACATCCAGGTCCACGACCAGCGCCGGCGTGTCGATGGCCTCGATGGGCTCGCCGATGATGGTCATAGGGGGTATCCCCTCGCACACGTGTGGCATGGGATGTCAGTGCGGCAG
>JBNGDZ010000230.1:0-6805 GCA_049975765.1 Armatimonadota bacterium | reverse complement strand
TCCCGGACCATCTCCGCCGCCAGCTCCGCCGCGCGCTCGCCCGACAGCAGCATACCGCCGAAGATCGCGCCCATGCGGTAGGACTTACTGATGGCGTTGGCGGCCATACCGGTGACGATCAGGCCCGGGTAGACCTCCTTGGTATTGGGAACGAGTGCGGCCTCACCGGCCCGCACGTTCATCGAGCCCTCGCCGGGCACGAAGTCGAACTCGCTGTCGAGGCACGCCCCGGGGACCTTCGTGGCCACCACCCTCGCGATCTCGCAGGGGTGGCCGCTGCCGTCGATGACCGCCTTCGCGTGGACGCCGAGAGGGTCCACGTGCAGCCCCGCCGCTGGCACCGCCCCCCAGTTGATGACCACGCCGCACACCCGGTCATCGTCATCCACCACGACGTCCTCGACCTCGATCCCCACGAAGATCCGGGCTCCCGCGTCGATGGCCGCCGCGGTCATCTTGGTCGCGGACTCCACCGCGTCCGCGACGACGGTCCCGTCCTGCCACTGCCTGAGGGCGATCCCCGCATCCCGCATCAGGTGCGCGGCCTCCTCCTCGACAACGATACGCGGGAAGAGCATCCCGCCTCCCCAGATGCCGCCCCCGATGTGAAGGTGCCGCTCGAAGACTGCGACCTTCATACCCTCCTCGGCGAGCACCCGCGCCGCCGTTAGCCCCGAGGGTCCGGCACCCACCACCGCCACGTCCAGATCGATCGAGTCCAAGAAGTCATCCATGAAGGTCTCGACGATCCCGCGGGTGACAGTCAACTCGTCGAAGCCGAACGCGTCACGCTCGAATGACATGGTCTCGTCCCTTTCTGCACTCACGCTGAGGCCCAGCCGGCCATCGCCCAGATGCGGTGCGTCTTCACGGCGACGCCGCCGACAAGGGCGTCGGCGGCGTCAGGTCCAGCTCAGCCGTCGCTTCCCTACGCCGGTGCTAACCGGATCAGGTTCTGGGGTCGGCGGTACGTCTCGCCATCTCAGCCGCTGGCTCCCCCAGCGAGGCGATCTTTACCGTACATCGAAGGTTACCACCCCCCCACAGGAGAAGTCAAGCACGCGAAGCAGCACCCAGATACGCGCGCTTCCCCCCTGTTGACGCCGGCGCTGACCGTGGAGGGGCCGTCCTGAGGAGGGCCATCAGGCCCGGCGAAGTCGGCCCGCGGGCTGCCTCCGGCAGCTCGTTGCGCGGCGTCCGCGTTCGCCTCGCGAATCTGGGTGCTGTCTCCGCGCTCCGTCTCCTCGCCGGCTCAGCTTGACAGCGCTCTGCGTCGCCTCTATCATACCCGCGGCCACCCAGGTCGCAAAGGGGATGCGTGATGCAGACACACCTCTGCCCCGGCACGATCCGCTACACCGGCCACCAGCTCCGCTCCCACTGGATCTTCGACGAGTTCGGCCTGCAGGGCGACGCCATCGTGGCCTTCGTCGGCCCCTGCCGGGTGGAGCTGTCGGAGATGGTAGACCGGGCCGACGTGGCCGCCGGCGAGCCCATCGAGGCCGCGCAGATGCTGCATTTCATCGCCGAGCACTTCGACCGCGACCTGAGCCGTGCGGTGCTGCGGCAGCGTCTGTTCATCTGCCTCATCGCAGAGCGTCTGTCGGCCCGCGAGGCCGTGCCTAAGCTGCAGCGCGAGGGCGATGACCTCTACGCGGGGGAGCGCAAGCTCTCGGTCTCCATCGCCACGGCCTCGCCCGTCTCCACGCTCATGCACGTGGGGCTGAACGTCGATGCCGCCGGTGCGCCGGTGGCCGCCGTCGGCCTGGGGGAGTGGGGCGTGGACGTGAATGAACTCGCCAAGGAGCTTCTGGAGGCATACTCGCAGGAGATGCAGGGCGCGTACCTGGCAACATGCAAGGTTCGAGGAGTTCAGTGACGGTGCCCGACAACGACGAGCGCGACAGCGAAGAGACGCACCACAGATCCCCCGTCGGGAAGCCCGAAGGGGACGCAGAGGAGCCGACGGGCACCGAGGCGGAGGACAAGCCACTGCCCGAGGGCGTCGCGGCGACCCCCATCGAGCTGCTCGAGGAGATGATGCAGGAGGGCATGGAGGACGAGGCCCTTGATGCTCTCACGGCCGAAGAGGCCGCAGAGTACTATCATGTCCCTCAGGAGCCGACCGTTGAGGAGCTGCTGGAGGAGGTCGACACCGGCGTCCGGGCGCCTCTTGTGGAGATCTTCACCTCCATCCAGGGCGAGGGCCTCTTCGTGGGGCTCCAGCAGATCTTCATCCGCTTCGCTGGCTGCGACCTCCGGTGCCCGTGGTGCGACACGCCGGAGGCGCTGGAGGAGCCGGGTGACGAGGTCTGGTGCCAATCCAAGGCCGGCGTGCGCGGGTTCAGCATCCCGAACCCGGCCTGCGTCGATGACGTGGTGGATGTCGTCAAGCGCATGCTCAAGTACGACGAGGATGATGCCATCCACTCCATCTCGCTCACCGGCGGCGAGCCGCTGATGCGCCCCGAGTTCGTCGCCGCCCTGGCGACGATGCTGCGCCGCTTCGACCTGCCCATCATGCTGGAGACCAACGGCCAGCGCCCGGACGATCTGCAGCAGGTCCTGCGCATGATCGACTGGGTGGCGGCGGATTTCAAGCTCGACAGCGCCATGGGCCGGCCGATGGATGCGGAGGCTCGGCGCGAGTTCCTGCGCCTGGCCCAGTACAAGCGAGTCTTCGTGAAGGTCGTGGTCACCGAGGACGCCGACGATGAGGAGATGGCCGACGTCTTCGACCAGATCGCGGACGTGGACCCAGCCTGCCCGGTCTTCCTCCAGCCCGTCACTCCGGTGAATGACGTGCGGCCGCCCGGGGGGCTGGACCTGCTCCGCTACCGGGCCCTGGCACTGAGGCGGCTTCGCGACGTGCGCATCATGCCGCAGGTGCATAAGGTCCTGGGGCTGCCGTAGCTGCAGGCGGCGGGCAGGCGCCACCCTGCGTCGAGACGCCGTTTCGCTGCCGGCGCCCTTCTCCATCCTGAGGTCGCGACGGTCCGGAGGCCGGCTCCCAGGGAGCGCCGTCCGGGGTGATGATGAAGGTAGGAATCACCACAACGATCCCCGTCGAGATTCTCCTGGCCGCCGACGTGCAGCCGGTGGACCTCAACAACATCTTCATCACCGACCCCGAGGCGGGGAGCCTGGTGGCGCGCGCGGAGGCCGACGGCTTCCCGCGCACTGCCTGCGCTTGGATCAAGGGCATCTACGCGGCGACCCTCAAGCACCAGATTCCGGTGGTCGTCGCCGTCACCCAGGGCGACTGCGCCCAGACACACGCCATGATCGAGACCCTCGCCGAACACGGCGTGCGCATCATTCCCTTCGCCTACCCCTATGATCGCGACCCGGAGCTGCTGCGGGCTCAGATCCAGCGGCTGGCCGACCATTTCGGGGTCACCCCCGACGAGGCCGAACAGCAGCGCCTGCGCCTGCGCTCGGTGCGGCGGAAGGTCGCCGAGATCGACCGCCTCACCTGGCGTGATGGCCTTGTCAACGGCTCGGAAAACCACTATTATCAGGTGTGTTGCAGCGATTTCAACGGCGATCCCGGGGACTTCGAGGCCGAGCTGGACGGGTTCCTGGAGAAGGCCCGGCGGCGTACGCCGCACGAGGCGGCAGTGCGCATCGGCGTGGCCGGCGTGCCGACCATCTTCAGCGATCTCTATGACGCTATCGAGAGGCTCGATGCCCGAGTTGTCCTGAACGAGATCCAGCGGCAGTTCACGATGGCCGACTGCCTGGACTGCGACCTGCTGGAGCAATATCGGCGCTACACCTATCCCTATCAGCTCGCCGGCCGCCTGGCTGATCTGCGGCGGCAGATCGAGTTGCGGCGCATCGACGGCCTGATCCACTACACGCAGGCATTCTGCTTCAGGCAGATCCAGGACCTGCTGATCAAGCGGCACCTGGACATTCCGGTGCTGTCGCTGGAAGGGGAGAGCCCGGCGCCCCTGGACGCCCGTAGCAGGCTCCGGGTCGAGGCCTTCATCGAGACGCTCCAGGCGCGAGCCCGGCACTGACAGCGCCAGGGCCGTCGGCCTCGGGGCGTCGCACAGCAGTTCACGGACGCCAAGAGAGGTGAGTCGTATGTCCACGACGACCAGGACGCTGGCGGTTGCCCTGCTGATCGGCCTCGTCGCGACCGCCGCCGCATTCGCCGATGTCGCCGGTCCGCGGCTAGAGGGAACTGCCACGCTACGCGGTGGGGAGACCATCACTGGTCTCATCCAGATCGCGCAGCTCGGACTCGTGGAGGGCGCGGAGATTGGATCCAGGGTGCCCGACGGCGGCCACATCGCCATAAGAAGCGGCGACGGGGTGAGCAAGGTCTCAGCCACTGACATCGCCGCGATCGACGTGGAGTGGGCCCAGACCGGGACTGAGGAAGAGGAGCGGTGGAAGATACAGAAGCTGACGGTCACGACCAGGGACGGCACGGTCGTGACCGGCACGCCCACCTGGGTCGTTCATGTCACAACGCTGACCATTGAGCAGCCGGATGGCACTTCACGGCGCATCTTCGCGTTTCCACCCACCGGGACGGGCTTTACGCCCGATAACCTCATGACGAGGTTGACGCTGGGCGAGGCCCCGGCTGAGGCCGAGACGCCTCCCGCCGAGGAGGAGGCGGCTCCCGCGGAGGCCGAGGCTGCGCCGGCTGAGGAGGAGGCCGCTCCCGCCGAGGAGGAGGCGGCTCCCGCGGAGGCCGAGGCTGCGCCGGCTGAGGAGGAGGCCGCTCCCACCGAGCAGGAGGCGGCTCCCGCGGAGCAAGAGGCCGCCCCCGCTGAGACGGAGCCTGCTCCCGCAGAGGCCGAGACTGCGCCGGCAGAGGCTGAGGCCGCCCCGGCGGAGGAAGCGGCCGCCGCTCCGGCTCCCGAGACCACCGTTAGTATCGCGGCCCAGCCCACCGTTGAGGCCCTGCCGGAGGGCGCGGTGTTCGCCGCTGGTGAGCCTGCGGTTGTCACCTTCGAGATCACGAACCCGGCGACCGGCGAGCCGATGAAGGTCCGCTTCCTGATCGTCCCGCTGCCCGTGCAGTAGCCGACGGTCGCTCGGGCAGCGTTGGCCTTTCCCGCGGCGGGCGGGCTTGGTGAGCCGCCCGCCGCCTCGCACGTGAGGTCGGAACCGGTGGTGGTGAGATGACCGAGGTGCCCCAGTCCCCTGTCCGCTTCATCTGGTTCGACCAGGACGATACGCTCTACGACTACCACCGTGCCATGCGCAGGTCCCTGGCCGCGGCACTGAGGCTCATCCACGATCGCTTCCCGCACACTCGCGACTGCCTTGCGGTCGATGACCTCGCACGCGCCAGGCGTGACGTGCAGGACCACTGCGATCGCGCCGGCATGGGCCCGTCCCAGGCCAGACGGGAGGGATTCCACGAGGCGCTTGTGCGTCACGCCCGGCCCGATGCGGTGCTGGCCGACGCGCTGACGAACTGCTACTACAAGAACCTGGGCACGGACATCCACCCATTCCCGGACAGCATTGCGTGTCTCAACCAGCTCCACGGCGACTACGTTCTGGGCGTGCTGTCCAACGGGATGAGCCTGCTCCCGGCGCTCGGCCTCGGGCGCTTCTTCGGCCACCAGCTCTACGCCGACGAGCTGGGAATGTGCAAGCCCGACCTGCCCATCTTCGAGCACGCCATGGGCCTGGCCGGCGCGCGCGCCGAGGAGTGCCTCCTGGTCGGCGACGACGTCATCAGCGATGTCATGGGGGCGCGCGACGCCGGCTGGCACGCCGTGTGGCTCAATCGCCCCGGTAAGCCCTGGCCGCTCGGGGCGCCGCCCCCGGAGCTGGCGATCTCTTCCCTGGCGGAGCTGCCGCCGCTGGTGGCGAATCTGAACGGCGTACCGGCTGCCTGACGGAGAGAGCGCATGAGGCTGAGTGCTGCCGACTACCGACACCCTGCCGAGATCCCCACCCTGGTGGCGGCGTGCTGGCTGGCCATCACGCTGCTGCTGGCGGTGGAGGGCCTGCTGATCTGGCTGGTTGCCGCCCGCCCCGGCATCGCCTGGGTCAGCGGAATGCTCGGCATGGTCCTGCTGATCGCCTTCAACACGTGCGGGATCATCGGGGTGCTGCAAACCGGTCCCCACAGGAACGATCTGATCGGTTCGGCCCGCAGGGTCGGGCCTTCTCGCCTTCCTCGCGTCCACGAGGCCGCCGAGGATGTGGCTCGGCGCCTCGCGCTTCCCGGCACCCCACCCATCTACGTTCTCCCTCTGGAGAACCTCGACAGCTTCATCATCGCCGGCGCGCCACCGGCGATCTTCCTCACGGAGGGCCTCGCGGAACACCTCGACGATCTGGAGCTGCGCGCCGCCCTGGCCCATGAGCTGGCACACCTCAAGGGCGGTCATGTCAGGCTCATGACGCTCGTCTGGCTGCCGCTTCGGGCGCGCCTGCTGCCTCCCGTGCTACTCGCACTGCAGGCCATCGCCTGGCTGGCGCTGCGCTGGTGGCTGGCCGCAGCGGAGCTGAGCGCCGACCGGGCGGCCGCACTCGCCGTCCGGGGCCTCGAGCCCGTGGCCCACTGGCTCTCCGCCGAGATCGAGGACCCCGAGGAGCCCGGCCTCGACCTGCACCGCTACCTGGGCTACCTCGATCGCGAGGACTGGCGGCTGGCCGGCGAGGAGCTGCGGCGGGCCTACCCGCGCGCGGGAGCCCGGATAGTGGAGCTGGCTCGCTTCGTGCAGTCGCGGCGCTTCGCGCGCTGCCTTGCCATCGTTGGGGACCTGCAGATCCGGCGCCCCGAGGCGCCGAAGGCTCGTGCAAGTTCCGGATTTTCGAGCAA
>JBNGDZ010000229.1:0-7519 GCA_049975765.1 Armatimonadota bacterium | reverse complement strand
GAGCCACTACTGTCGAAGTTGCGCTAGCTCCGTGTAGGCATCGGGGGAGCGTGCAGCGGTCTCGCACAGCGCGAGCCTGTGGTTGCCCAGGACGATCAGACGATCGTCGCCGGTCACCACGATGGACCCATCATTGCCGAAGGAGCCGCCCTCCCACCTCTGCTGACCGGTCTCCCAGTCCAGACAGCGCAGCCGCTGCCAGGCGAAGTAGACGTGTCCCCGGTGGATCACCGGGCTGCAGACCTTCGAGAAGCGCGGCCACTCCCAGACCATCTCCGCACCGCCGAGTCCCAATCTCACGCGAGCGGTTCGGCTCTGGCTGTAGCCGCTGGTGAGCACCACGCTGTCGCCCAAGGCCGCGGGCGTGGGGATGGAGTTGGCGAAGCTGGTCCGCCAGTCGAAGCCGGCGGCCGTCTCACCCTCGTGACCCGCATCGACCCTGACCACCAGCAGACGGTGCAGCGTCATGATCGCCACGCACGGCACGTCCTCGACCGTCAGCGGCACGAGGCCCCCGGAGTGGCCGGGCGGGTCCGCCGCTTCGGAGGTCCAGCGGACCTCGCCGGTGCGGCTGTCGAAGGCGATCAGGCTCCCGGCCTCCGCGCCGGCCTCCACGATCAGCCAGTCGCCGTAGACCAGCGGAGCGGTGGTGTAGCCGTAGTCGCGCACCCCTCCGCCAACATCAGGACGCTGGCCGACGTCGAAGCTCTCGTAGAGGTTGGTCCCCCAAAGCGGCGTTCCGCCGCCTTGCGCGTCCCAGCAGCTCAGGTCACCGTCGATGCCCAGGGTGTAGAGCAGGCCCGTCCGGGTATCCAGCTCCGGTGTGGCGGAGGGGCCGCGATACTGGCCCTCGTCGCCGCTATGATGACGCCCGTAGTCCGGGGCCTGGTAGCTGCGCCGCCACCGCACCTGGCCGGTGTCGGCGTCGAGGCAGGAGACGACCTCCAGACCATCCATCCAGCCGAGGGTGTAGACGCGGCCGCCGGCGACAATGGGGGAGCAGCCGCCGGCGCCCACCTGCGCCGTCCACGCCGGCTCGCCGACGGGCCACGCGCCGTCGTCCCATCGCGAGGACTCGGCGGTAGTGCCATCCCGATTCGGCCCGCGCCAGTGCGGCCAGTCATCGGCCGCGCAGACCGGCACGAGTGCAAGCATCGCGAGGATAGGCAACGCCCGTGTCCATACCGCCGTCAGCGGTGGTCACCCCGTCTTCCCGGCGCGGTGCACCGGCACGCGAATGCCGAGAGTGTAGGAGTCCCAGATGGCGTGCAGAAGCTCCGACGTCGCGATGCCCTCCTCCAGCGGCGCTATCAGCGGCTCGTCGCGGAGGATGGCGCCCACAATGTTCTCGGTCCGCGTATGATCGCCGTGTCCCGTGTCGGAGCCCGCCTCGATGGCCCGCTCGCCATCGGCGTCGGCGATCACGCCGGTATACTCACCCCTCTGGTTCATCAGCGTGTGTATGGTGCCCTTCGTCCCCTGCAGGCAGACCACGGTGGGATTGCGCAGGCCCTCGGCCGGCGAGCGCCCGGCGATCATGGTGCAGGCGCCGCCGCCCTCGAACACCGCCACGGCCGTGACGCCGTAGCGCCTCCGATAGGCGAAGACCTCCTCCGGGTCGCCCATCATGTAGCGCGCCAGGTCGAAGACGTGCGTAGGGCCACAGGCCTCGGATGAGGGGATGTACGTGCCTCCCAGGTCCGCCAGGAGACCGTACCCCGGGGCCGGGCGGTCCGAGGTGGACGCGGAGCGGTGCGGGTGGTTCCAAGTGAACTGGCCCGCGAAGATCTCGCCGATGGCCCCCGCATCCACCAGCCGCCTGACTTCCACATTCACGGGATAGTAGCGCAGCGAGTAGGCGACGGCCACCTTCGGCTCCGGGTGCTGCAGCCGGTGATAGCGCAGCTCCCGGCACTCCTCGAGGGTGTAGCCGGTGGGCTTCTCGGTCACGATGTGCTTGCCGGCCTGCAGCGCGGCGATGATCTGGCGGGTATGCAGGTGGCTGGGAGTGCAGATGTCCACGATGTCGATATCGTCCCGCTCGAGGGCGTCCTGGAAACGGGTGCTGATCGGGGTGGCCTCCGGCAGCTCCAGCTCCTCCCGCCTCTCGGCCGCCAGCTCCTCCGAGAGGTCGCACAGCATCCCCACCTCGGTCTGTGGATGTCGCTGCCAGGCCCGAATGTGCCCGCGCGAGACATTGCCGCAGCCGATGATGGCGACCTTCATCGCTCGTTCCTCCCGGGGATTAGACGCCTGAGGCTGCAGTGGGGTCCACGCCCCACTGGCCCTCCCGCGCGCGAGAACCGGTCTGACCCCGCTGTTTCGGGCCCTCGGCCGAACCCTGCCAGGCAGTCGGCGGCAGAGCGCGTCGGTCAGGTCAGGGCGCCGCGCGGCGCTTCGCGTGGTACTGCTGGTGGTACTCCTCGGCGCGCCAGAAGGTCCCGGCGGGCTCGATTGCGGTCGCGATGGGCCGATCATACTCGCCGGACTCGGCGAGCCTCTGCTTTGAAGCCCGCGCGAGCCGCTCCTGCTCCGGCGTGTGGCAGAAGATCACCGACCGGTACTGCTTGCCCACATCCGGCCCCTGGCGGTTCACCTGCGTGGGATCATGGATGCGCCAGAACACCTCCAGCAGCTCCTCGTAGCTGATCCGGGCGGGGTCAAAGGTAACCTGGACGACCTCGGCGTGTCCGGTCCGGTCGGTGCAGACCTGCTCGTAGGTGGGGTTCTCCACATCCCCGCCCATGTACCCCACCGCGGTGCCCTCCACGCCCGGCACGCGCCGGAAGGCCTCCTCCACGCCCCAAAAACAGCCCGCCCCGAACGTCGCCTTCTCCATTGCGCTCTCTCCCTTTTCCCGCCTCGGCGGACGGCACGCCCTCAACGGCGGGCCGGACAGTGGTCCGGCCCCTCCATACGGCACGGCCCCAAAGACCGGGGGCGAGCGTACTCCCGCCCCCGCTCACGGCACGGCTTCAACGACTGGGCGGGAGCGTAGTCCCGGCCCTCCACACGGCACGGCTGCAGACCGCACAGACGGTGATGCCGTTACGCGAGCCGAGGCTCGCGTGGAGGGGCCGGACCACTGTCCGGCCCCCGTCCGGCCCCGCCCAGCCAGGTGCAAACAGGCGGTGGACCACCGTCCGCCGCGAGTGCGGCCGTAGCAAAGACAAGCGCGATCCCAGCCGCCTGCGCCCGCAGGCTCCTCCCGCTCACGGCGTGGCGATGGGTACGAACCGGGACTCCTCCCCATACCACGTTGCCGCCGAGGCGAAGACCTCGGCGTCGGGGTCCTCGATGCGCAGCGTCAGGGGCCGCAGATCGGTCGTGTGCGGGACGGGGCGGTCGATCATGCGCAGCTTCCAGGGCAGGTAGCGCTTCCCCCGCCAGGTGTCCGCCGAGGGCAGCTCCTCGCTCCAGCCCCACCGCCGCCGGCCGGCCGCCAGGATGTGCTCCACGCCCACGAATGGGTCCATCTCGCGCACAACGTGGCCCCTGCGCTGGATGATGCCCGCCAGGTAGCTCTCGTTGATCTCCTCAGGCGGCGTGCCGGCCGGCGCCACGTAGATGCGCGCCGAGTTCTGCTCCCCCTCGGGCTGGCGCCACTCGAAGCTGACTGCTCCCTCATCCGCGGCGGTCGCGGTGACCTTCGGTACCGGTAGGTCCTCGACGATGCGGCGCTCCAGCCAGGCGCTGTCCTGCATGATCCCCCACATGTAGTCGTCGTGCCTCACCATCTCGTCGGTGTCATGCTGCTTCCAGGTCCCGTCAGGGAGCACGCAGGCCTCGAAGACGTACGCTACCGCGGCCCGGACGGCGTCGTAGACGCGCTGCTGCATCTCCTCGTCCACCCAGCGCCCGGCCTGGCGCAGCAGGTAGATGGCGTCCCAGGTGGTGCCGAGGTAGCATCTCTGCTCGGACTCGTCAGGGCTCTCGGTGTAGCGGTAGGCGGCCCAGTTCCAGGCGGCCTTGCGGCGCTCACCACTCTCGTCGGTGTAGCTCGACTGCATCATCAGCACCGTGCGGATGATGCGCTCGGCACGCGGCACCTCCTCCACGCCCAGGTGATGGCCGGAGCGGCGGTCCGGCCGGTCTGCGCGCGGCAGCTCCCAGTAGCGGAAGTGCATGTTACACAGGTGGAAGGTCAGGCCCAGGCTGAGGTCGGTGCCGTCGTGCCAGAAGCCGGTCTCGGGGTCCTGGTCGTCCATCAGCACACGGGCGAAGCTCTCCAGCCAGCCCTCCTCCATGGGCGGGAGCAGGCCGTTCTCGGTGCCCGCGCGGTACATGCTGCCCATGTGGAGGATGGCGTGGTTCATGTGCTCCGGCTCGGTCTTTGCCTTCTCGAAGTAGTAGCGGCGGAAGCCCGCCTTTGTGGTGATGTCGTGGGGCTGGCCCACCAGGCCGATCCTCTCGCCCAGCACGAACCTCCACGGATAGCGGCTGCCGAAGCCGTACTTGAGGTGGTAGGGCATCTCGTCGTAGATGGGGTTCGGGGCCAGGCTGCCGGTCGTGGGGTCCTGCCGCTCGTCGTTGTCGTAGGTGTTGGCGTCCCCTATAGGCTCCCACGAGAGGGTGGAGAAGCGCGCCACGCCGTGGAACTTGTTGAACAGCCGCACGTAGATGCCGGCCGCGTCCTCCGGCACGAAGCGGTCGGTGTAGTAGCAGTGCCACGGGTAGGTGCGGAGGGTCTTGAAGTAGGAGTCCTCCCCGCTGAGGACCTTGCCGTCGGCGTCGCGCATGGTTACGTACATGCTGGGGGCGTGCCAGCAGTTGTTGCGCGCCCCGACATCATCCCCGCGCAGCCACACGAACAGCCGCACGCGCTCGCCGCGCACCTGGTCCATGGGGATGGGCAGCGGGCCCTGCAGCTCCACCGAGCGCTCGCCGGGGATGCGGATTGCCGGCATCTCCGAGCGCTTGAAGGGCGTATCGATGGTGGCCTCAGGATCCAGCCACGCGGAGAGGTCCTGCTCATCGCCGGCGAGCTGCTCCCAGGCGATGGGCGTGGCGAAGTGGTCCACGATCCCGTGCATGTACCATCGCCACAGCTCCGGGGGCCGATCGTGCTTTCGGCCGGTGGGCTCCCAGGGGCCGATGTTGGTGATGGTGTGCTCCCCGGCCCGGACCTGCCACTCTCTGGCGTCTGCGACGCCGAACGCGAGGAGTGCCGCCAGCGCAACGATCAGCACCGGCGCCGCGTGCGGTCTCACGCCGCATCCTCTCCCATTCCGGCGCTCCACAGGTGGGGGCTGCAGCTCGAGGGAGCCGGACGCGAGCCCCTCACGGGGAGACATCGGCCGGGAGGCGTACGAAGCGCCACTTCGTATGATCCACACTGCCGAGGATGTCCGGAACGCCGAGGAGCTCGTCGGCCCAGTCAATCAGGTACAGGCCCATGCGCACGGTGGCCTCGAACTCCGCGTCGAGGATGTTCACGATCCGCCGCCTGACGCGCTCGCCGTCGAAGATGGCCGGCGGCTCGTCGAGGCTCAAGACACGCTCGTAGAGGGGGAAGTCCATCTTGGCGAAGCCCGCGAACTTTGATGGCCCGAACTGGCCGGTGGCAGGGAAGTACACCCAGTACGCCGACTGAGACAGCAGCCTCCTAGCTCGACCCGAGAACTCCTCGGCACCTTCGCTGAACCGGGTGATGGAGTCCGCCATCTCCTGTGCGTTTTCGACCAGCCGCAGCTTCACGCGCGCCGCCATCGTTTCAGGGCATCCCTCCTGCGAATGAGTTTCCTCTTCTGACCACACTGTCTATTTCGCCTTTGTGCCCGATGTCTCCTCGCGCACGTACCAACTATTTTATGTCATAATCACGTCATGAGCGCGTTCTCAATGTGTAATAGCGGCCGCGCCAAGGGTAAGCGGCCGCCGGAGGCACGCCGCACAAGCGGCGCCTCACCCGATGATGACCTTCTCTCGGCGCTTGATGGAGTCCGCCTCCGCCATCACCAGACGCACCGACTGCCGCGCCGACTCCGGGGTCACCCGCTCCGGCGCAACGCCCTCCTCGACACACTGCACGAAGTACGCCAGCTCTCTCTCATAGCCTGTGCCGGGCTCGTAGTCGGGCGTGTAGGGCTCCCCGTCGAAGGGGTACATGCGCAGGGCCGGGTCGTCGTTGACGCCGAACGCCAGCAGGCCCTCGGTGCCCAGCACCTGGTAGCCCATAGTGAAGGGGAAGCTGTCGGGCATCACCCAGCCGCCCTGGACGGAGCAGACCATGTCCGTGTAGAAGTAGGTGGTCTCCACGTAGTCCACGGGTGCTCCCTCGCTCAGAACATTGATCCCTCGCGAGAGCAGGGCGTTGGGCGCGCCCAGCAGGGACAGGACGAAGTCCACATCGTGGATGTGCAGGTCCAGCAGCGCCCCGCCTGACAGCTCCGGGTCCATCAGCCAGCCCTCGGAGGCCCAGCCGGGCGCAGGCGACTGCCGTATGAAGCGCGCCGCCTTGAGCTCGCCCAACTCGCCCCCCTCCACCATCCTCCGCAGCACCTCGTACTCCGGCCAGAAGCGAATGCACTGGGCAATGAACAGCATCCGCCCGGCCTTCTCGGCCGCCTCGATCATCTCGTCACACTGGGCCACAGTCCGCGCCATGGGCTTCTCGCAGACCACGTGGCTCCCGGAGTTCAGCGCCGCCACCGTCATCTCGGCGTGCAGGTGTGTGGGAGTGCACACGTCCACCAGGTCCAGGTCCTCTCTGTCGAGCATCTCGTCGAAGCACACATAACGGGCCTGCTCGCCCAGGTCCAGCTCCGTGGCCTCACCGATGTTGCCGCCGATACTCGGCGCCGTCTCCGACACGCGTTCGGGATCCTTGTCACAGACCGCCACCAGCTCCACGTCGTCCATGTCGCGGTAGATCGTGTAGTGCTGCTGTCCCATGAACCCCATGCCCACCACTCCGACTCGCACCATCGTCGGTCGCTCCTTTCAGGATCGGCTCCCGCGATCCCCCTCGGCACGGCTCGCGCCGATCGTGTCTCTGCCCTCTACCTGCATCTTCCGCGAGCGATAGCCCGGCTCCTGCCGGCCGCGTTCAGTTCGTGGACCCTGACGGTTGCGAATCCTCGCTCTCCACCGGGAGGGTCATGAAGACCGCGCTGGGGTCCTCGCCGGCGCGGAGCTTGCTGCGCTCGCAGGCGGGAGAGGGGGAGGGCGACGGACGTCACTCTCAGGCACCACGCGGCAAGGCCACACGGCAGACGTCGTGCCCCTGCCGTACGGAGGCGCTACCCACCTTCACCGCGTAGGTCGGGCTTCCAGCCCGACGCCGTTGCCCCGTGCAGTACATCGCACGCGGGCACCCGTGGGTACGCGAGCACAGGCCCGCGTCGAGGGGCCGGACGACTGTCCGGCCCGCCGTTGGTTGCCTCACCCCCTCGGAGTTTCCGACGGAAACTCCACTCCCCCTCTCCCTGGCTCGCTTCGCTCGCAGGCGGGAGAGGGGGAGCACGACGGACGTCACTCTCAGGCACCACGCGGCAAGGCCACACGGCAGACGTCGTGC
>JBNGDZ010000228.1:0-7553 GCA_049975765.1 Armatimonadota bacterium | reverse complement strand
AGGCCGCCTCGGGCTGGAAGCCCGACCCATGCGGCGGAAAGCGCCGTATGGAGGGGCCGGACCACTGTCCGGCCCAGCCGTTGAAGGCGTTCGGTCGAGAGCCCCTTCCCGCCCGGCCGTTGCCGCACCGGGTCCGTAGTGCCGGCGACGGCCGCCTCGGGCTGGAAGCCCGACCCATGCGGCGGAAAGTGCCGTTTGGGAGGGGCCGTCGCGAGCGTAGCGAGCGGTGGGAGGTACGAAGCGCAGCGAAGGACCTCCCAGGTTCCACCCCGGCCCACTCGTCTTAAGTAGCGCACGCGCCCCCGCCTGCGCGCCGTTTGCCGGGCCTGGGTGGAACCTTAGGAGACCTCTGATCTCGCCTTCTCCCCACACTCGCAGGCCTCACCGGGCGCTCCGCGCCTGGCGGCTCCTCCACGGTGTGCGCCACACACCGTGCACCCGGCCACGCACCCCGCTCGTTGCTCGTGAACAGACGCGGACTTGCGCAGGTGACCACTAGCCCTCCTCGCCGCCCGTTGGGAGCACCTCAGACAGGCGGCTGAGCACCTCGCGCTCGACATCGTCCAGCAGCCCGAGGAACGGACCGCGGTCGGGACGCAGGTCGAACGACCGGCGCGGCCTGCGGTCATCGGTCATGCGGTTGTCGCCGTTGTGCAGGCACCATCCGGCGGCCCCGCCCTCGATGGCGCCGCGCAGGTCGGTGAGGAAGTCCTCCGCCTCCGGCTGCCAGGAGCCGTAGTCGCGCCGGAAGGGCTCCTGCAGGTGCACCGGGACACTCCGGCCGATCTCCTGCATCCATGCCAGATAGCGCGCAACGAGCGCCTCTGTCCTCGCCGGATCCTCGGGCCCACGCCCGAGGTGCGGCGCGATCAGGTCGGCGTGCGTGGTGTCAATGAACTCCGCGAGCGCCTCCGACGATCTGAGGACACACGAGGCGGTGACGAGACGCCGGGCGTCGATCTCCCGGATGGCGTCACGCAACTCCCGGCACTCCTCGACACTGACGAAGCGGGCGTCACCGACGTCGCGCTCGTTCGCCACGTCGATGTACACGTTGCGCCACGGGAGCAGCTCGCGCGAGATCGTGCGCACGGCCGCCAGATGCGACTGCTGCGTCTTCAGCACGCCGCCCCGGTGCAGCGTCACGTCAACGACCATCCCGCGCTCATCGGCCAGGCGGACGAGGTCGCGGAGGGCGGACATGGCCGGCTCGACCCCCGCGCCCCCCTCATCCAGCGCCGGCTGCGTCTGATGCCGGTCCCACGTCGCCCACACGCGGAGCCAGTTGACGCCAAGCTCTCGCAGGTCGTCGAGGTCGCGGGCCATCAACTCCGGCGTGCGCGCCAGCCCCGCGTAGTAGCTGATGCCCGTGAGGAACGCCGGCTGTCCGTCGAGCAGGAAACGCGTTCCGTCGATGCTCAGCTCCGTCGCCTGTCCGGTCACGGCCATCACCGCCGCGCACGCGCAGATCAGCGTTCGAGTCGGCATTCTCGCCACCTCCAGGATTGAGAAGCCCCCTCTGAGTGTAACGCCCGCCGCCGGGCAGTGTTCCACGGGCGGGCCGGCGAAGGCGGGACAGGACCAGGGTACCGCCGGAGCTGGCCGACAAACGCCGGTGACACTCGCCCGGGCCCCGGCGGCGCCTGTCGTTCCCTGGCCCCGATGGTCGTGTGCGGCCAGCGTGTACCGTGGGGCAACGTCAGCCCCCGGACAGTGAAGTTGGCGTGAGGACTCGCCCCGCGTGCGTGGGTGGGCTATAATCGAGGGCGGGCCCGGTCGGGTGCCATGGGCAGTGGACCACGACCCGCCGTGACCGGGGGTTTCAGCCCGCGGGTCACGCCATGGCAGGCCGGAGGCCGGCCCACGGCGCCACTCCCGCTTCCACATCCATGAGGAGGTGACACAATGCCGCCGCCGGCTCCTCCCCGCCTCGCCGTAGCCGGACTTGGCCTGACCGTACTCCTGTCGCTGACATGCCCCGCCATAGCGCAAAGAGTCGAGATGGATGTGCTCGCCAATATCAGCCCTGATCTCGAGCTTTACTTCGAGGGCACCGTCGTCGCCGGCACGCTGACCCCTCAGGGCCACCTGCAGGTGCACAATGAGCTCGACATCACGGTGGAGATGATCGAGAAGGGAGGGAAGTTCAGGGTCCTTCCCGACAGCTACAGGGCCACCAGCGACCAGGCCTTCAGGGGTCGCCGGGAGCTCAGCGACGAGCAGAAGAACGGCGTCAAGTCGCGGACGGTGCGCATCTGCGGTCAGGAGCTGCTGCCGCAGGACGAGGGGCAGCCGTTCGGCATCCGTGGCACCACCTCCCTCGCGGGCACCGACCGCTTCCGCATCATCGCCACTCTCAAGCACCAGTGGTTCGGCAACTTCCCGGCGGCCGAGTGCATCTACGATGTCGCGGGACCTTTCAGCGTGAAGCCGGGGGTGGCCCGCAAGCGGCAGGGCGGGGATCTGCTGAGCCAGATCGGGCGCTTCCTGGAGAGATCCGTGTGCGACATCGGCGAGCGGGTAATGGCGGGCGGGGTGGGAGCGCTGCTGGGCGGAGGCGCGGTGGGCCTGCTGCAATCGGCATTGCTCAACGAGGTACAGAGCAAGCAGGGCGCGCTGGGCGAGGCCCTCAGCTACATCGGCGCCGGCCCGCGAGGTGGCTCTGCGACAGGGGTGGTGTCGGACGTGACCTCTGAGGGTGACCTGGCCCGATCCGTGGTGCGGCGGCTGCTGGGCGAGGAGCTGGGCGCGGCCGTGGACAGTGTGCTCTCGCCCGGCGGCGACCTCCGCCTCGATACACCCCGGATCCAGCAGGTGGTGCAGCAGATCACCGCCGACATCGAGAGCCATTTGGGCCTTCGCGATCTGTCGGTGAGCGTGGATGAGGCGGAGGCGGTCGTGCGCGGCCTCTCACCGGTTCTGCAGGGGCACGGGCACCTCGAGCCGATCGTGGCCTACTTGCTGGCGGAGGCCGCCGTCTCCGCGCCGTGGGTGCAGACTGTGACCGTCCTCTTCGACGATCCGCAGAGCGGCTCACTGGGCGTTCTCGCGCCTGGCGGCGTCGCCCGGCAGTACGCGCAGGGAACCATGGACACCGCAACCTTCCTCAGCCAGTGCCAGCTCACCGACGAGTCGTCAGCGGAGACGCAGGTCGTCGCCGCACCCGGCCAACAGCAGCCCAGCGAAGCGACAGGCGGCGCCCGGCAGTTGCCCGCCACCACGCAGGCCCTGATCCGCCAGGCCCAGCTTCCCGCCGGCTGGCTCGCCAGCGCCACCAGGCCCATCCCGCCTTCCGAGCTTCAGGGCCCGCTGCCGGGACTGGACATCAGCGCCCATCAGGTGGTGTGGGCGGGGCTGCAGGTTCTCCAGGTTGGGCAGAGCCCGGTGACCTTGCTGGGGATGGAGCTCGGGGGGCCGGCCGAGGCCACGGCGCTGCTCCGGGACCTGGCGACACAGACCGGCGGGCAGGGCACGCCCGGCGGACTCGTAGAGCTGCCGACCACCCCGACGATGTATGGCGTGCAGATCGGGCGGATGGTGCATATGATGACCGGCGAGAGGGAGCCGGTCACGCAGGTCGCCGGGTTCGTGGCGCAGATGCCCCAGCAGGCGACGCCGCCGGCAGTCGCGGCTCTCCCGCCGGAGCCTGAACCGGACAGCGCGGCACCGGCGAGTGCGGCTTCCGGCGGAGAGCCCGGGGCAGGCCGGGCTCAGCCCCCAGCGCCCGCGTCAGCGGAGGACGAGCAGCCGCCGTCGGAGCCAGCGACAGAGGCCCTCGAGGCGCTACCTCTCCAGGAGGGCAGCTTCCTCAGAGAGGCAGTGCTGTGCACGGACGTCGACAGGTCTGGCAGGCCCGTTGAGATCGCCGGCCCACTGCCGGCGGACACCGTTAAGGTGGGTGTGCTTCTGGACATCGACCAGGCGCCCGCCAACTCCGAGCTTCTGCTGGAGTGGGTCCGCGAGGGCCGCACCATCAGCCGTCGCCTCATCACGGTCAGCGGCAGCAGGCAGACGGTCAACTGGGTCATGCCCAGGTCCGGGGGGCTCAGCAGCGGAAGCTACTGGTTGGAGATCACGGCCGATGACACCCTCGTCGCCCGGCTGCCGTTCACCGTCCAGTAGCCTGGGCGGTCGAGGCCGCGCAGAAGGGAGCACTGTGGAAGAGACCCTCAAGATCGCGAGCACCGCCACACTGATACTGACCATCATCGGGCTGCTGATCCGCGATGCCCTCCTGGGTCGGCGCGGCCAGCACTGACGGACGCGCGGGAGGGGCGGGCGTGAATGCTGCGGGATGACGCGCAGGCGCCTGGACGGTGCGCGGGTCGCGCGATAAGCTTCGTCGCCTGGAGCTTCCCGCCTGCCTGGGTCGCCACCGTCGCGGTGCGGCTGATCGTCGGTCCCTTCCCGGAAGTGGCGCCGGGAGCATCGCTGGCAAGCGTCCCTGAGTTCTGGCCCTACGCAGCCCTCTTCGCCTTCGTCGTGCTGCTGCCACCTGCAGTCGCGTGGCTGCTGGCGCGCAGGTGGGAGGTATCCACCAGGCGCTGGGGGCTGCGGGTGGGGCACGCGGGGCAGGCGGTTCTCGTCGCGCCGCTGGTGGCGCTGGCGATGGCCGCCCTGGCAACGGCGCTGCCCATCGCGGCGGGCGTCGGGAGGCTCGACCTATCCGCAATGGGGCAGGTGCAGCGCCTGGGCGAGGCCGGGCGCTTCGAGGAGGCGCTGGAGGAGAAGCTGGACCGCGACGAGAGCCCGCACCCGATTGGCACCCGCGTCGTCTCAGGCCTGCTCACCGGGCTGATCTTCGGCGTGCTGCTGGCACCGATCGTCGAGTTGCCATGGCGGGGGCTGCTGCAGACCGAGCTGCGATGGCTGGGCTTCGCGAGGTCGAGCCTGCTGGTGGGCGTGCTGGCGGCGGCCTGGTGGCTGCCGGTGCTGGCCTGCGGGCCGGGCTGCCGGCCGGAGCTGCCGCTGCTCGGCACGTGGCTGGCGACGCTCGCTCTGCTGGGCGTGCCGCTGTCGTGGCTGCGCCTCTCCGCGGGCTCGATCATCCCCGCTAGCGTCCTGGCGGCGAGCTGGGCCTCGCTCAGCGAGCTGCCTCTGATGGCGGTGCGAGGGGGCACGGAGCTGCAGATAGAGGTCGCGAAGCTGGCCGCGGTGGCTCTGGTGGCGGGCGCCGCGCTGGTGTGGTCGCCGCGCCAAGCGGATGCCGAGCCTCCGCGGCGGCGCGCTGAGTCCGGGGCCGCCGACTGCCTCTGACACCTCTTGACCCGGAGCGACTCATGGAGACGCCCACGGAGACCCGGACACGCCCCAACTGGCCTCGCATCCTCAGCTTCGTCGCCATTACCTACGCGGTCGACTGGGGGCTCTTGGGCGTGCTCTACGCCGGCGGAGTGCAGCTCAAGGGCCTGGTTGGCGGCGCCGTGGCCACGGCCTACATGATCGTTCCGGCTCTGGTCGTCCTCTTCCTGGCGCGTCGGTGGGGGGTGTCGCTGAAGGAGTATGGCGTGCGCGTCCCACGCCGCTGGGAGCTGGCGCTGGCGCCGCTGCTGCCGATCGTTGTCGCCATGCTGACGGTCCTCGCCGCCGTGGCGATGGGCCTGGGCGAGCTCGACCCCACGGGCATGGCGCTGGCCGACAGGCTTGCGGAGATGGGACAGCAGGAGGCGGCCGAGGCGGTCCGCACCGGCTTCGAGAAGACCCCGCTCAACCCCATCCTGCTGACCATCGTCTCGGCGCCAGTCGCCGGCTTCACCATCAACGGGCTCTTCGCGTTCGGCGAGGAGCTGGGCTGGCGGGGGCTGCTGCAGCGGGAGCTGGCGCCGATGGGCTTCGCGAGGGCCAGCGCGCTAATCGGCCTCGTGTGGGGCCTGTGGCACGCGCCGTTGATCCTGCTGGGGCATAACTTCCCACAGCACCCGCGGCTCGGCGTGCTGGTGATGACGGCCGCGTGCGTGCCATTGGGCATCGTCTTCTCGTGGCTGGCCCTGCGGGCGCAGACGATCTTCGCGGCGGCGGTCGGGCACGGGACCCTCAACGCGATCAGCGGCGTCACAATGATGGCCGTGCGCGGCGGCGACAGCATCGAGATCTTCATCCTGGGCTACGCCGGCATCGTGGCGACGGCGGCGGTGGCGGCCGTGCTGCCATCCCGCTCGGCAACATGCGCGTCCTGCACCCGCCAGCGGCGGCGACAGCGGGCCTGCCGGGCGGCACCGCCCTCCGCGCGCGGTTGAGGACTGACCACGGGGGCTGCCCGCGCAGGTCCATCGGCGGCGAAACGCGAAGACTCAGGTGGTCGGCGACGGTGCTGCACGGGCCGCCGCCGATCTCTGTCTCAGTAACCCACGGAGGCGAGAGCACTCGATGAAGGCAGCCACGATCGTTGCGCCACACGAGGTCGAGATCCGCGAGATAGACCGACCCGAGCCGGCGCCGGGAGAGGCACTGGTGGAGGTGGAGGCGGTGGGCGTCTGCGGCAGCGACCTGCACGCCTACCAGGGCACGCAGCCGTTCTTTGAGTACCCGCAGATCGGCGGCCACGAGGTGGTGGGGAGAGTCCTTGAGATAAAGCCGGGCGATCCGGTGGAGCTCCCCGGCCGCGGGCAGCCGCGCCCTCCGGAGGTCGGCGCGCGGGTCGTGCTGGACCCGTCGATGCCGTGCGGGGAGTGCTTCCCCTGCCGCACCGGCCGGTACAACTGCTGCGAGCGGATGCGGGTGGTGGGAGTTCACGCGCCCGGGGCATTCGCGGAGTACTTCACGGCGCCGGTAGGGTCCCTGCACGGGATCTCCGAGGAGGTCTCCGCCGACGCGGCCGTGATGGTGGAGCCCCTGTCGATTGCCGTGCAGGCCTGCAACCGCGGGCGAGTGACGGTTGAGGACAGAGTGCTCGTGATCGGTGCGGGCACCATCGGGCTCTCGGTGCTGCAGGTCTGCCTGGCCCGCGGCGCGGCGTGCGCGGTGTCCGACCCGTGCAGCGGCCGGCTGGAGATCGCGCAGCAGCTCGGTGCCGACGCGGCGCTGAACCCCGAGGATGCGGAGCTGCGCGCGCAGGTCGCGGAGCACTTCGGCGAGAGCGGCCCGTCGCTGGTGGTGGAGGCCGTGGGCAGGCCTGAGACGGTGCCGCAGGCGCTGGAGGTGGTGGCCGCCAGCGGGCGGGTCGTCATGATCGGGCTCTGCGCGGAGGACATCTGCATCCCCGGCGCCCTCATGGTGAAAAAGGAGCTGGACTTCCTGGGCTCGCGGCTGCACGGCGGCACGCTTCCGCAGGCTATCGGGCTGGTCGAGAGCGGCGATGTCCGGCCCGAGCGGGTCGTCACGCACCATATGCCGCTCGCAGATGTGGAGCGGGCCTTTGAGGCCATGGTAGAGCAGCCCGACGCCACCCTGAAGGTGATCCTGACGCCATGACGGATGGGGGCGACGCCATTCCCCTGCTGGTCATCGCCGGCCCCACGGCGGCGGGAAAGACGGCAATGTCGCTGCGGGTCGCCGAGCGCGTGGGCGGGGAGATCGTCTCAGCCGACTCCATGCAGATCTACAGGGGCATGGAC
>JBNGDZ010000227.1:0-7578 GCA_049975765.1 Armatimonadota bacterium | reverse complement strand
GAACACCACCGTGCGGGTGTCGTCCGGCCGGAAGGGACCAAGGATGACCTCGCAGCCCTCAATCTCCCGCTTGTAGTCATCGGTCTCAAAACACACGTGGGGCTTGGTGCGCAGCGGTCCGGTGACCGGGCTGTCCTCCTCATACCGCAAAAACTCCACCATGTAGGGATGGTCCTCCGGGTCGGTCACCCAGACCTTCGTCTCCTCCACGTACCACTCGCCCTCCTGCGGCTCGTCGGTGGGCAGCCCGATGTGATGGAACTTGCGCATGGCATCGCCTCCCTGCGAACGCCGGTCGTCGAGTTGTCTGGATGGGCACGCCTCCGGTAGCCGCTGTGCGGCTCGCGCGCCCACGGTCTCTTTGCAGTTCTCGCAAGCCTACATGAACCGCAGGCTGTAGAGGTCGGCGTCCCGCAGCACGAAGCGCAGCCGAACGGGCCGGCCCGATAGCGCGCTCACGTCACTCTCCCCGCCGCGCCACGTCACGGTTCGCTCGATCTCGTCGCCGAAGACCTCGTCGCTGTCATCCAGCGTGAAGCCCTCAATGGCCTCCCCGTTCGCGTCCTGGATCTCCACCCGGATGCCGCCCGCGGCCGAGGTCGAGAAGTTGAGCACCAGCCGCTCCCCATCGAAGGTCAGCGGCCTGGTGAGCATCTCACCGCCCGACAGCGCCGCGTGCACCGAGACGAAGCCGTCGATGCGGAGGGTGTAACGCCGCAGCGAGCTGCTGGTGCCGGTCCAGTAGCCCTCCACGGAGTACAGCGACAGCTCGTTTGCGGCGCCGGGGAGCTTGCTGGGGGTCTCCACCAGCCCCCACTGCAGGTAGTGGTCGCCGTACGCCCAGGCACCGGGCCGCTGGATACCCGGGCGCACAAAGGCCTCGCCCCAGCGGCGGAAGGTCCCCCCGTCGCGGCTGGTCATCAGCAGGCTGTCGGTGATCGCCATTCCGTAGCGGTTGCCGGCGTCAGAGCGCATCCGGCGGTGCTCCGGCTCCGGCAGCGCCTCCATCGATGGCGACCAGCCCCGCTCGCAGTAGCGGGCGGGCATCCCGATGAAGATGTGCGGGGCGCGGTGGTAGGGCCGGACCTGGTTGGTGTAGAGCGCCTCGTCGGGGGCGCCCGGATACTGCAGCCACTGCGGCTGTGTCCAGTGGACAAAGTCCGGTGAGGTGGCGGTCTTGATGTCCCGGAAGCCCTCACGGAAGTCGCGCATGTAGGCCCGGTACTCGCCCCGGAATGAGTCCCAGAACGCCAGGTTCTGGGAGTCGAAGGCACAGCCGGTCAGCACCGGCTCATCGTGCATCAGCGACCAGTGGATGCCGTCCGGGGAGGCGAAGGCGAAGACCCCCCGCCCGGCCTCAATCTGCCCGTGACCGAAGGCCTTGTAGCGCGCCTCCGGCGGCGCCTTGGGATTGGGGTCGCGGAAGGGCGAGAAGCCGTGGTCCGGCGGGCCGTACCACACGATGTTGTTGGCGGTGGAGCCCTCGAACTCGAACAGGCCCAGCTCCGGCTTCCGCCACACGATGCCGTCATCGCTCTCCGCGTAGGCGATGTGCAGGGGCGACGTCTTGAGCTCGCCCCCGGTCACGTCCAGGTGCCAGGCCTTATAGTACATGCGATACAGGCCCTCATCCTCGAAGACGGTCACGTAGCCGCACGCGGAGCCCTCCCAGGGCTCATCGAAGACGATCGCCGTCTCCTGCGGCTGTGGGTGATGCAGGCGCAGCTCCGCGCCGGTCATGCGGTCGATGAGGAAGTCGTCCACCATCAGCTCCAGCCTGGAGCCGATGTCGATAGGCTCCTCGGCGCCGGTCGCCGCAAGAGCGGTGAGAATGCCCAGTCCCGTCAGGATCACGTCGGTCGCTCCTCCCATCAGTTCGCGTGCTCGCGGTACTGCAGCGCCCGGTCGATCATGCGGAAGATGTCGTTCTCGGGCCTGTAGCCCAGCATGGACCGGGCCTTGTTGATGTCGATCTCGAAAGAGTGATACCCCGGGATCGCTATGTCGATCGTCGGAGTATTCGTGGCCTGCGACAGATACTCCCCCGCCTCCCGATAGTCGAACGGCGCCGGGCCGGCGATGTTGAAGGACTCACCGATGGCGGTGGGGTTGCCCAGGGCCTTCCCGAATGCCTGCACCACGTCGTCGATATGCACGATGTGCCGGTGGTAGGGCCAGCCGGACTCGTCCACCTGCACCGCAACGCGCTCCTCGCCCGCCTCGGCCAGCGCCATGATCTCCTCATCCACCTCGCCAAAGCCGTGGCCCTCCTCCTCCGGGTCGAGGTTCTCCAGCAGCGAGAAGTGCCGTAGCAGGTCGTCGCGCTCGAACATCCACGAGGAGCGCAGGATGGTGTAGGGGATGCCGTACTGGATGTTGTACTGCTCCACCATGACCTCCTCGAGGACCTTGGTGAAGGCGTAGTACCCCGGGTAGGCCATGCGGCGGTGGTTCTCATCGATGGGGACGGGCTGCTCATAGAACCAGATACCGAATGCCGCGTCGCCGCCCATGAGGATGAGCTGATCGAGATCGGCCCCGCGGCAGGCCTCCAGGACGTTGAGCGTGCCACGTACGGAGACGTCGAAGAAGCTGTCGGGATTCTCCTTGGTGGTGGCAAGCTGCACCACCACGTCGGCGCCCGACACCAGCTCCCGGCAGCGCTCGGGGTCAGTCACCGATCCCGAGAGGGTTTGCACGCCCTCGGCCTTCACCGGCGTGCGGTGCACCAGCGCCCGCACCGTAAGGCCCCTCTCCAGCATCAGCGGAACCACGTGCCGCCCCACCTTGCCGGATGCGCCCAGGACCGCCACAGTGCCGATGTCCATCTCCGCTCACCACTCGATGCAGAGAATCCGCCACGCTGGCCGGCAGTTTCGGCGCCCGCCGAGGAGGGACCTCCGCTCCCCGGGAAGGCTGCCTCACCGCCCACCCGCCCGCGACCGGCTACCGCATCCGCTCCACCAGCACGCGCACGGTACGCAGGCAGTTGCGGCGCTCCCCGGTCTCGGGGTCCAGCCAGGCTCTGACGCCGTAACCGTAGAGCAGCACCCCCGGCTCCACCTCGGTGAGGCCGGTGTAGCCGGAGTATAGGGTGGGGTCGATGCTGAAGGGATCGCCCCAGGTGCGGCCGTTGTCGGTGCTGAAGAGCAGCCACGAGCCCGGCCGGCCGGTGCTGCACGCCAGCGTGCCGTCGGACATGACCGCCAGGTCGGGAGAGACGCCCTCGAAGCCCGTGCGGATCGGCCCGGCCCAACTGCGGCCGCCGTCGTCGGACCAGGCCACGCACAGCGGGTTGTCGAGGTGATAGGGGCGGTTGTCGCCGCCGGTGCGCAGCAGGCTCACCAGCTCTCCGTTGGGCAGCCTCCTCAGCACCGCCTCGCAGTAGCCCTCGGTCCCGATCTCCGGGTCATAGCCCACGGTGGAGAGGTACTCCCAGTGGCGCCCCCGGTCCTCCGAGCGCATCACCCACGTCCGGTAGCGGAAGGAGTCCGGCTGGCCGGGCACCGGGGACTCGTCGCCCTCGAACCACCCGTAAAAGATCGCCAGCAACGAGCCGTCCGGTAGGTCCACGATGGAGCGGTGGAACAGCGGGCCGGCGGCAAAGGCGTGGCCCACGCCGCTGGTCGCCTGGGGGACGTGGATCTCACACTCGATAGGGCCCTCCACGGTCCTGCCGCCGTCGTGAGAGAGATACAGGTTGTTGCGGTAGTAGCCCGGCCGCCCCTCGATGGGCTCCGTCCGGAAGCCCATGCCCATGATGGTGCCGTCGCTGAGTCGGCTGGACAGGGAGATTCCCCGCTGGTCCTGCTCCTCCCACGTGCGGCCACCGTCCTCGGTGAGATAGTTGTAGGCCCTCGCCGAGCCGTCGCCGGTGGCCACGATGTTCCCGAAGTGCGTCCCGGGCCGCAGCTCCTGGTCGTGCTCCAGAGAGATCTCGAACTTCGGCCGCTCGGGCTTGACGGTGATCGCCAGATCGCGCCACGCCATGGCGTGCTCCGGCGCGAAGTCGGCCGTGACGCGAAGCGTGAGGTTGTAGATCCGCGCTCTCTCCCAGCCATCTGTGGGGATGGTCAGCAGGATCGAGCCCTCCGCCGGGTCATCGTCCAGCGGGCCGTTGTCCTCGAAGCCACGATCCTCGGAGAGATAGGCCTTCTGCTCTTCCCGGTCGTAGCGGAAGCCTGGCGGCGTCTCATCCTCCTCGATCCAGAATGGCACGGTGAGCTGCCACCGGACTTGCTCCGGTTCGTTTGCGTCCACCGTGGCGCGGATCTGGACCGGCTCGCCGGCTTCCACGCGCTCAGGGGAGACGCTGAACTCGGTGATCGTCGCCTTCAGCGCCTCAAGGATGCAGGTGGCGGGCTGGACGGCCTCGCCATCACGCACCTCGATGCGCACCCGGCGCGTGTCTTGCACATAGTCTCCGCCCGCAGGACGGTTGCAGGCGAAGAGCATGAAGCGGTAGACGCCGTCGTCCCAGGCGGAGACGTCGATGGTCATGGCCACGGCGCCCTCAGTGGGGTCATCGTCACCGCGCCGGTCGTCGAAGAACAGGTGCCAGTGCTCATCATCCACATCCGCGGCCGCCAGGAAGGCGTGATCGCCGCGGGATCGGAAGCCCGGCGGCGGTGGCGCGTCCTTGTCCGCGGTGCGCATGCCGTAGCTGCCTACCTCCACGCCCTCCCCGGTCGCAGCCACCTGCAGACGAACCACGTGCGGCTCCGGGAAGCTTACCTCCGCCTGCCGGATCTCGATACTCGGCGCTGCCATGATCATCCATCCCGCGAGGAGCGTGATACTCGTGCCCATTGTCCGACCTCCTGTGATTCCCCCACGGCTGTGGCTGCGCCGCCCTGCGCCGGTGCGCGCGCACAACGACTCTGGACGGCGGGCTGAGCAGTCCGCGGCTGCCCGCCACGTCGGAACGGAGCAATGCACTTCAGCAAGTCCGTCTCGCGGACCTCCCATAGAGGTGCGGTGAGTGCGTGCGGAGAAACCGGGCGGCGCCGCCCCCCACAGGCGTTGCACCGGGCGGCACGTTCACATCCCTGCGGAGCAATCAGCATGTCTAGCGGCTCACCGCCTGCCGGACTCGCCTCCGGCCGACATCAACCTGAGGACGCCTCGCCGAGCCCAGCGCTGACCCCGCGGGCGGTCATCATCGCGTGCCTGCTGCTGCCCATCAACGCCTACTGGATCACCCAGATGGCGGTGGTCCGCTACGAGGGGCACCCCACCACCGTGTCCCTCTTCTTCAACGCGGTCTTCATACTCTTTGTTCTGCGCGTCGGCAACACGGCACTGCGGCGCCTCTCCCCCCGCCTGGCGCTGCACCGCAATGAGCTGCTGGTCATCTACGCCATGGTCACGGTCGGCTCAGCGCTGTGCGGGCACGACCTCGTGCAGGTGGTCACGCCGCAGATCGTCATGCCCTTCTGGCTCGCCACGCCGGAGAACCAGTGGGAGGAGCTGTTCTTCCAGTACCTCCCGGACCATCTGACGGTGAGCGATCCATCCATCTACATCCCCGCCTTCGAGGGCGGCGCCACGCTCTACACCCGCGAGCGTCTCCTCGCCTGGCTGCCCCCAGTGGCAAGCTGGGGGCTGTTCCTGGCCGTGCTCACGACCATGATGCTCGCGGTCAACGCCCTGCTGCGGCGGCGGTGGATGGATCAGGAGAAGCTTACCTACCCCATCGTGCATATGCCCCTGGAGCTGTCGCGGGATGACGCGGCGCTGCTGCGTAGCAGGATGATGTGGCTGGGCTTCGCGCTGGCCGCGTCCGTGGACCTGCTCAACGGCATCCACGAGCTGCGTCCGGCGTGGCCGCTCATCAAGGTCCGGGTGGTGCACTTCGACGCCATGATGCGCTCGGTCTTCAGCGGCTACCCCTGGGGGGCGCTGGGCGGCTCGCGCATCTCGTTCTATCCCTTCGCCATCGGCCTGGGGATGCTGCTGCCGCTGGACCTGGCGTTCTCGTGCTGGTTCTTTTATCTGTTCTGGCGGGCGCAGACGCTGCTGTCGATGCTCCTGGGGCTGAACCGGATCCCGGGCTTCCCCTACGTGAACGAGCAGTCCTCCGGGGCGTACCTGGGGCTGTGCGCCTTCGCGCTCTACATGGCGCGCGGGCGGCTCTCCCGCATCGTGCGCACGACGCTGCAGGGCAGGGCCGAGGACCAGGGCGAGCCCATGAGCTACTCCCTGGCCATGACGGTGATCTTCGCAGGGGTCCTCTTCCTGGCGCTCTTCACCGCCGCCATGGGCATGTGGCTGTGGGTGGCGGCGCTGTTCTTTCTGCTGTACTTCGCTCTGTCCCTGGCCGTCACCAGGATCCGCGCCGAGCTTGGCCCTCCCGCCCACGACCTGCACCGTGGCGGCCCGGACCTGATCCTCACCAACACCTTCGGCACCGACGGCACCATCCTGCCCGCCGGCCAGCTCACCGCGCTGAGCCTATGCTTCTGGTTCAATCGCGCCTACCGCGCCCACCCCATGCCGGTGCAGCTCGAGTCCTTCAAGATCGCCGACAGCACCGGGATCCGCCAGTCTCACATGGCGATCGCGCTGACCATCGCGGCCTTCCTGGGAGCCTTCGCGGCCTTCTGGGCACAGCTGCACAGCTACTACGCCTACGGGATCAACGCCAAGATGAGCTTCGTGGCGACGACCTTCGGGCGGGAGCCCTTCCAGCGCCTGCGCTCGTGGCTGGTGCACACCCACGGCACCGACTGGCCGCGGATCGGCGCCTACGTGGTGGGGATCGGCTTCACGTGGCTGCTGATGGTGCTGCGCATCAACTTCGTCAACTGGCCCTTCCATCCGGTGGGCTACGCCATCTCCTCGAGTTGGTCAATGAACTGCCTTTGGCTGCCGATCCTGATCGCCTGGGCGGCCAAGTGGGTCATCACCCACTATGGTGGTCACCGCGCCTATCAGCGGGCGATCCCCTTCGCCCTGGGGCTGGTGCTGGGCGAGTTCATCGTCGGCAGCCTCTGGTGCATCATCGGCATCGTCCTGGGCATAGACACCTACAGCTTCTGGGTGTGAGGGAAGGGGAGAGCCGCAACGACAGCAGGCAGAACGCCTGCCCCACGGCCCCCCTCGGTCAGTGGCGCAGGCTTCCAGCCCGCGGGCGGCTGCGATGCCGACGAAAACGACCGACGGCAGCAACAGGCGGCGTAGGCACGCCGCCTCTCCGTACGGCACCGCGAACGATCCCACGGATCCAGGCCGCACTGTGCCGTGGCAGTCCGCCGTTGGAGGGTCGCACGGGGTGCGGCTGCGAACCGAGCGCCCGAGGTCGGCCCACCACGCCCGTTCCCGCGCGATCTCGCATCGCGCAGGCTTCAGCCAGCGGGCGTTCCCAACACGCCAGACGGGAGGCCTGCTGCACGGGCTCTTTACTTCAGCACCTGCACCGTCACCGGCGCCATGATCCCGTGGTCATTGAGGTAGTACTCATAGCGCCAGTCCGCGTTGTTGGGGTCGAACTCGCCGGGGCCGGTCCAGGGCTTCCACGGCGTGTGCAGCGGCCCCAGGATGTTCTTGCGCCCTCCAATGATCTCCACGGCCACCTGG
>JBNGDZ010000226.1:0-7598 GCA_049975765.1 Armatimonadota bacterium | reverse complement strand
CTCCGGATGGCAGCCGGAGGATGGCCGCCTCCTGCGCAGGAACGTCCACGACCGCCGCCAGCGTCCCGGCGGCATCGGAGACGCCAACGCCCGCGCGGGCGGCGATGTCCGGTACCACCGTGGCGCCCGCGCACAGGTCAGCCGCTTCAGCCTCACAGCCGGCAACGCACGGGCCGCCGCCGGCGTCGGCGATCATCACTCCCGCGGCCGACTGCCAGCTCCCCTGCAGCTCCCGGGGCCGGTGCTCGCACAGCGAGCGCCCCCGCCAGGCCTCGAGCCCCTCCCAGTAGAGCGCGCTGAGGCTGCCGTCGGGCGCCGCATCCAGGCGCGCCGGCACCGCCAGCTCCCGGCGCGTCGGCCCCAGCGAGTAGAGCAGCTGCTCATCGCCCACGCGCTGCGCTCGGGCGCCATAGTGCGCGTCGGCCATCGCCCCCGCCACCACATCCACCTGCGGCGCCCACCAGTCGCCCAGCGGATCATCCGACACCAGGTAGTGCGTCCCGTTCCGCTGCCAGCGCAAGGGCTTGCGCGCCCGGGCCTCATCGGAGTACGCCCACATGTGCGTGGTATACAGGAGGTACCAGCGATCACCTATCGGCAGGACCTGCGGGGTCTCGTGGTCGCGACAGAGCCCCGGCGCGGTGGCCGGCGCCAGAGTCTCCCACTGCAGCATGTCCTCGGAGCGCGCCAGCCCCACGCAGCCGCGCTCATCTCGAGGGGCCTCTCCGCGCTCCGTGGCGGTGATGAAGGCGTAGCAGGCGGCCTCCTCCTCGCACCACCACAGCCAGGGGTCGCGCCAGGTCACCGACCCATCCGGGCCGACATCTGCCGCGGTCTCATACCATCGCGCGTCCGGCTCCAGCACAGGCTCCCCGGCGAAGCGCTCCCAGTGCACCCTGTCCCCGGAGGTCAGCAGCCCTGTCCGCTGCACGCGATCGGCGCGGCTGAGTCCGGTGTAGAGCATATAGTGGCGGCCTCCGACGGTGAGCGCCGAGCCTCCGAGGATCGCTGCGTCATCGAAGGCCCCCGGCTCCCCGCGGCCGATCACCCGGCTCCTCTCGGTCCAGTGGACGCCGTCGGTGGATGTGGCGTGGCCGATGCCTGCCTCGGCGTGCTCGTCGTGCGGTGGCTCCTCCAGCTCCAGGTAGTAGAGGTGCAGCGCGTCCGGCCCCTCCAGGAACCAGAAGTCGCCCATAGCCAGGTCCCGCGGCCGGTACACTCAGACCACCCCCGCCTCACGCAGCGCCTGTTCGCGGAGGCTGCGGCATTTTGCGTAGTAGGGCAAGCGGCGGTCAAGATCGAACTCCTCGGCGATCTCCGCCACCGTCAGGCCGTCATCCTCGCTGGCGATGGTGAAGGTCCCCTGCGCGTGCATCAGCTCCATGCTGATACGGTCGCCGTACTTCTCCCGGATCTCTTCCCACTTGTGGCGGCCCGTGCAGCGCAGGAAGACGTCGCGCTCGAAGTTCACGTCGGCGGAGGCGATGGGGTAGCCGTAGTTCGTGGCCGCCAGCGGGTAGGCGTTCATGTCGATGATCTCACAGATGTCGCCCGGCCACGCGGAGATCACGTAGGCGCCGAACAGATACGCCCACATGCGAAGCTGCAGGCCCCCCTGATACATCGACGGCCAGCAGATAAGCTGCACGTCCCGCTCGGCCATCTGCTGCCCGACCTCCAGGAAGTGCAGGTCCCAGCAGATGGCGAAGCCGACGCGGCCGAAGTCGGTCTCGAACACCGGCGCCTCCACGCCCGGCGTGGTCCCGGCCTCAATCTCCTGAGGCGTGGGGAACATCTTGCGGTAGACGCCCACCAGCTCCCCGTCGCGGCCGATCAGCACCGCAGCGTTGTGCACCAGGTCCCCGTTGCGCTCCAGCATCCCGGCCACGACGTAGCAGCGATGGTGGCGCGCGGCCTCGCCGATGCGCTCGGTGATCGGCCCCGGCACGGGCTCGGCGCGCTCCACGGCCTCCTCGCGCTCCATGTTCCGGTGCGCGAAGAGCTCGCTGAGGCAGATGAGGTCCCCGCCATCCTGCGCCGCGGCGGCGATCATCTCGATGGCCTGCGAGAGGTTGCTGTCAATGGGGTCCTCATCCCCGGGCGCCCCCGGCCCCCACGAGACGGTCGTCAGTCGAGCCATGCGTGGCATCTCGCCCTCACTCCTCGCGGCCGATCAGTCATTGCAGCCAGCTCGGCCCTGCGCTACTCGTCAGGCGTCGCGGCCAGGATCTTGTCCAGCGCATCGCGGCGGTAGGCCCGCCAGGTCTCCAGCTCGAACTCCTCGATGATGTCCTCGATGCTGGTGTCATCCATCTCTGACGCGAGCGTGAACTTGCCCTCCGGGTGGATGATCTCCATCGAGATGCCACGCCCGTACCGCTCCCGGATGGCATCCCACTTGTCTCGGTTCTGATCCTGATGGAAGCACTCGCGGTCGAGGTTCACGTCCGCGCTGGCGATGGGATACTGGTAGCCGGTCTTGGCAAGCGAGCGGCCGCTCATGTCGATGATCTCGTTGATCTGCCCGCCCCACGAGGAGAGCAGGTAGAAGCCGAACTCCTGCGCCCAGAAGTTGAGCTGCCATCCAGCCTGGTACATCGAGGGCCAGCAAACCACGCGCGCCCCGTTCTCGTGCAGCCGCTGGCCGACCTCCGGGAAGTTCATGTCGAAGCAGATGGCGAAGCCCACCGGCCCGAAGTCGGTCTCGAAGGCCGGGGCGTCGGAGCCGGGCGTTATGCCGGCCTCCAGCTCCCCGCGCGTGGGCCGCATCTTGTGGTAGACGCCCACCACCTCGCCCCGCCGGTCGATCAGCGCCGCCGAGTTGTAGAGCCTACCTGCATCCTCTTCGATCGTGGTCGCCACCGCGCAGCAGCTATTGCGCCGGCAGGCCTCCCCAACGGCGTCGGTGGTCGGGCCCGGGATGGTCTCCGCCCACTGCTCGCACTCCTCGAAGGGGAAGTGCCGCTGGGCGAAGATCTCGGGCATGCAGACCAGGTCGGAGCCGTCCAGCGCGGCGCGGTCGATCATCTCGGCGGCCTGCCGGCGGTTGGAGGCGATCTGCTCCTCGCCCTCGGCCTCCTTCTGGGGGCTCCAGGACACGGTGGTCAGTCTCGCGTAGCGAGCCATCGCGTAACCTCCAGCATCAGTCTGAGGGTCTCGGAGCCACCTTCGCCCCCCGGCGCGCGGAGCCCTTCGCACAGCTCAAGCCGAGAGTGCGGACGCCGCCCGAAGGCTCGCTCCGCTCGGCCGCCACCTGGGATCCCCGTCTCGCCCGGGCGGCGCTTGACGCCGGAAACGCACGCATGTATGCTGCCTACACGCCCGCACAGGCGGGCGCTCTTCGTGCGGTCTGTGGACCGCCACGGGAAGGAGACTACACGTGCGCAGAACCCAACGCCTGGTGAGCGCCGTCCTGCTGCTCGCTGTGCTGGCAGCGGGGGCCTGCGCCGCCCCCATCCTGGACCCGGCCCGGATCAGCGATCGGACGCTGGACAACGGCTTTCGGCTGATCCTCAAGGACGAGGACCAGTGGGGCCTGGCGGCGGCGGCCCTCTACGTCCGGGCGGGCTCGGCATACGAGTCCGAGGAGCAGATCGGCGCCGCCCACCTGCTCGAGCATCTGCTCTTTGAGGCGACCGACCAGCGCGATGAGCAGCGCGTCGGGCCGGCCATCGAGGCCCTTGGGGGCTACGTCAACGCCGGCACCACCCGCGACTTCACCCGCATCGATATCATCGTCGCCAGCCAGTATCTTCCCGAGGCCCTCGAGATGCTGGCGCAGACGGTGTTCGAGCCGCGCCTGTCGCAGGCGGCGGTGGCCCGGGAGCGTGAGATCGTGGCGCGCGAGCTGATCGACCGCTCCGACACCGCCGGGGGCGTGCTCGACGACCTCCTGTGGGCCGCCAGCTTCGAGCAGCATCCCTACGGCCGGCCGATCGGGGGCACCGCCGAGCAGGTCGGCGATCTCACCGTGGATGACCTCATGCAGTTTTACGCCCGGTTCTACGTGCCCGCCAACATGGCCCTGGTGGTGGTCGGCGACGTCGAGCCGGACGAGGTCGCCGGCCGCGTTGAGGAGCTGTTCGGCTCCCGGCCACAGGCGGACTTCCAGGCCCCGGAGCTGCCCGCGGAGCCGCCGCTGCAGGATGTGCGCGTGGTGGCCGAGACGCGGCCCAGTCAGGCCACCATCGTCAGCTTCGCCTGGCACGCGCCGGAGGTCGAGAACTTCGATGAGGTCTGCGCCATGGACCTGATCTACACCGTTCTGGGCGAGGGCCAACTGGGGCGCCTCCACGCCGCGCTCAACGAGGAGGGCCTGGCGGTTGCCTCCTCATGTGACTACCTCACGCAGCGCGACCCGGGCCTGATGATAGTCACAGCGGTGTGCGAGCGGGAGAGCGAGACCGACGTGCGCGCGGCCATACTCAACGAGATCCGGCGGCTGCGCGAGGAGCCGCTCACCGAGGAGGAGTTGGCCGAGGCCAAGCGCGTGCTGCGCATCGGCTACGCCTTCACCAACGAGGCCTACAGCGACCAGGCCGGATCCCTGGGCTTCTACGAGGCCCTCGGCGACCACACGCTGGCCATCGAGTACGTCGACCGCGTGAATGCCCTCACCGCCGAGCAGGTGCAGCAGGTGGCGCAGAAGTACCTGGATCCCGACGCCTACACCCTTGCCATCATCCGCCCCGAGCCCCGGCCGGGCGAGATGGAGGAGGCCCGGCTACCGTGCGCAGACTCGCCCGTGCAGGGCTGATCGCCCTCATCGCGCTGCTGCCCATCACGGCTCGCTCGGCGCCCACGACCGCCGAGCTGGACAACGGTCTCAGTCTCATCGCCATGCACAGCGACCAGGGACGCATCGCCGGGATGGCTGTGGTGGTTGACTGCTCCATCGCCGACGAGCCTGAGGGCCTTCACGGCGCACGCGCGCTCCTGCAGCAGATCATCGTCATGGACAGCCACGAGGCCATCTCGGAGGCGGGCCAGCCGGCCTCGGCCTTCGTGAACCCCCGGTCATCGGGCCTGAGCGTCAACACCGACTGGGACATGGTGGAGGTCGGCTTTGCGTCACACGTCGAGGAGCTGGACGCCAGCCTGCGTCTGCTGGCCGACCACGTCTTCAGGCGAGAGCTGACCCAGGAGCGCCTCGACCGGGCCCGAGAGCTCGTGCAGCGGGGGTATGACCTGTCTCACCAGTCTCCGGTGCAGGGGACCTTCGACCTGTTCCGCCGCGCGTTCTACGGCGACCACCCCATGGCCCGCCCTCTGCGGGGGGATCCGGAGGGGCTGGCGGCGATCGAGGTGGGGCCGCTGCAGGCCTTCCGCGACACCCACTACGTGCCCGCCAACGCGGTGCTGTCCGTGGTGGCGCCGCTGTCGGAGGACCAGATCGTGTCGGCGGCCACGGCCGTTTTCGGGGAGCTGGAGAGGCGTCCGGCCCCCGAGCGTGCGCAGCCGCCTGCGCCGCCGGAGCGATCCCTGGTGGAGGCGGACGACAGCGCGGATCTCGCCCAGGCCTCCATGGTGGTGGGCGTCCCGGCGCCCGGCATCGACGATCCTTTGCGGCCGGCGGTGGAGGTGATCGCGGCCCTGCTGGAGGGGCGCGGCGGCCGGCTGCGCCGCGATCGGAGCCTGCTCCAGACGCTGGGCCTGACGGTCCCCGCGCGGCTGCTCCGGGAGCACTACCCGGCCAGCACGCTGCCGCTGCCAGTCTCGCGGCAGGCATTCCTGGCGGTGCACGCGCTGTGCATGCCCATGAACATCGAGCAGACGCGCCAGCGGCTGCTGCGGCATCTGCTGGCGCTGCGGACCGGCACCACCACCGAGGAGGAGCTGCAGCGCGCCCGCACGCGCGCCATCAACGCCCACGTCCTCGCCAGGCAGACTCCTCCCGAGCAGGCGCTCTACCTGGCACACCGCGAGCTGTTTGGCCTGGGCGGACCGCAGCAGGCCATTGCCGACATCCAGGCCGTTACTGCCGAGGACCTGACCGCGGTGGCGAGCCGCTACTTCAACCGCCATGCCATCGGCGTGCAGATGCCCGCCATCGCGGGCGCGGAGGGCTGAGTATGATTGACGGCGTGAGGATCAAGCGGCTCGTGCGCCACCTTGATGACCGCGGCTGGGTGATGGAGATCCTCCGCGACGACGACGAGATCTTCATCGACTTTGGGCAGGTCTACGTCTCCGCCTGCTTTCCGGGCATCGTTAAGGCCTGGCACTGCCACGAGCGGCAGACCGACAGCTTCTGCGTGCTGCAGGGCAACGCCAAGATCGGCCTCTATGACGACCGCGAGAGCTCCCCCACCTGCGGGAAGGCGCACGGCATCGTCGCCGGCGAGCTCAACCCGCTCGTCGTGCAGATCCCGCCCCTGGTGTGGCACGGCTTCACAGCCCTCGAGGGCCGCACGGCGGTGGTGCTCAACGTCCCCACGGCGCATTACGACGCCGACGATCCGGATGAGCTGCGCCGCGAGCCGTTCGACCCTGAGATCCCCTTCGACTGGTTCACCAAGGGCGGCTGACCCCCTTGGAGACTGAAACGGCCTGACACCGGCGTCTATCGGCCGCCGACTCCTGTCCTCAGACCACGCATGTCCCTGGCATCCGCCTGTGCGATGCCTACACCGATTGAGGGGCGTCTCATGTCGGGAGGTGCGCACCGTGACCGCCGTGCCTGATGGCTCGCAGATCCGCGTCCTGGTGGACCACCACCACGACTCGGGCTGGCTCGAGGCCCGCCGCGGGCTGGGCGGCGGACCGCTGCACGTCACCCTCTGCCGCGAAACCCTCAAGTGGGGCATTCTCAAGCGCTACCACGTGCTGATCGCCGACGCCACCGCGCCGGCCACCGTCACGGCCAGTGAGCTCAAGGCTGTGCAGCGCTTCGTGTCGGAGGGCGGCGGGCTGCTGCTGGCCGGATCCGTGCCGACCTTCGAGTTCATCTCCGCTGGTCCCGCCGACGAGATGCCCGCCAACCGCCTGGCCGAGCCCTTCTGCCTGCGCTTCCTCTCGGCGTCGGAGTGCGCCGGCGAGCCGCGCATCGACCGTAACTTCCAGCTTGGCTATCGCAGCGAGGATGTGGTCGTTGGCGACGATCCGCTTGAGGGATTCGGCCCACAGCCGCCGAGCGCGGACACGTGGGCGCCGGTCGAGGTCCCCGACGGCGCCCGCACCCTGCTCCGCCATGCCCACACCGGGGAGCCGCTGGCGGTAATGTACGAGCATGGCGACGGCCGCATCTGCGCGGTGGCCACGCCGCTGAAGCACTTCAATCTGCTGTGGCACACGGGGCCGCTGCTGCGCTGGCTGGCGGCGGGCGCGGGGGATCGCCCCGGGCGCGACATCCCCGCGGAGATTGGCGCGCCGGCGACTGTCCGCACGATCCGCGGCCTGCGGCTGGTGTGCGACGAGCCGGTCGCGGAGCGGGCCGACGAGGTAGCTCGCCTTGCCCGCGCCTTCGACGGGTTCATGGACGAGATGTTTGGCGACCGCTGGGAGGCGCCGAAGGTCCTCCGCGTTCTGCAGGCTGCCGTCCGGCCCGACTTCTGGTGGAACGACCCACCCATTGTCTCCGCCGCCGGCCCGGACTGGGC